>SLDM01000484.1 GCA_007125255.1 Phycisphaerales bacterium | reverse complement strand
CGGAACGGATTGCCGAAGCGCGGCTCATCGCGGCCCATTCCATCGGCAAAGCGTGATTCGGAGTCGCGGGGCGATCGATCGTCTTGATCCCCACGGGTTGGTCGGCGAGTTGGCATGTCTGACATTGAGTCCATCTTCATTGAAGCCAGGTCGCTGAGGGGCGAGGGACGCGAGGCGTACCTTAAGGATGCGTGCGGCGGTGATGGTGCGCTGCGGAAGAAGGTCGAGCATCTCTTGAAGTCCGATCTCGATGCGGGATCGTTCCTCTCAAGTGAGGATGATGATGAGGCAGACGAGGCGGATGCGACGCCGATCCAGGCTGCGCCCAACGAATCGGCCGGTCAGTTCATCGACCGCTACAAGCTTCTGCAGCAGATTGGTGAAGGCGGCTTCGGGACGGTCTGGATGGCCGAGCAGAAGGAGCCGATCCGGCGTCGCGTGGCGCTGAAGATCATCAAGCTCGGCATGGACACCAGACAGGTGATCGCTCGCTTTGAAGCCGAGCGTCAGGCGCTGGCGATGATGGATCACACCAACATCGCCAGGGTGCTCGATGCCGGGGCGACCGACGCCGGCCGGCCGTACTTTGTGATGGAACTGGTCAGGGGCATTCCGATCCTCCAGTATTGTGACGAAGAGCGGCTGGACACCCGGGCGCGGCTCAAGCTGTTCAAACAGGTCTGCAATGCGATTCAGCACGCCCATCAGAAGGGGATCATTCACCGCGACATCAAGCCGTCGAACGTGCTGGTGACGCTGCACGGCGAAGAGGCGGTGGTGAAGGTGATCGACTTCGGGATCGCCAAGGCGACCAGTGCGGAGCTGACGCAGAAGACGCTCTTCACCGAGCACCGGCAGATGATCGGCACACCGGCGTACATGAGTCCGGAACAGGCGGCGATGAGCGGACTGGACATCGACACGCGCAGCGATGTCTATTCGCTGGGCGTGTTGCTGTATGAGTTGCTGACGGGAACGACGCCGTTCAATCAGAAGGATCTGATGAGCTCGGGCTTTGCGGAGATGATGCGGATCATCCGTGAGGTGGATTCGCACAAGCCGAGCACGCGGTTGTCGACGCTGGGCGAGACGGGCATGCGCACCGCGCAGCTCCGACGCACCGATCCGAAAACGCTTCGAATGTTATTGCGCGGCGATCTGGACTGGATCGTGATGAAGTGTCTGGAAAAGGATCGCAGCCGGCGCTATGAGACGGCCAACATCCTGACGGCGGACATCGAGCGTCACCTGGCGGGTGAGCCGGTCATTGCGGCCCCGCCGAGCCGGGTCTATCGGACGAAAAAGTTCGTACGACGAAATCGCGCGAGCGTCGTCACGGTGGGGGCGATCAGTGCTCTTCTGATCCTTGGTGCAATCGGCACCAGTATCGGCATGGCGTGGGCCATTCGTGAAAAGGATCGCGCTGATGCGGCGGCGGTCGAAGAAATGAAGGCCCGTCACATCGCCGAGTCGAGTGAAGCGAAGGCGCAGGCGGAAGCCGAACGGGCGGAACGCCGGGCGTATCACGGATTGATCGTGGCTGCCGAAGCAGCGATGAAGGAGTCGAATCCGGAACTGGGCCGGCGCTATCTCGATGACGCGCCGGCTCACCTGCGCCGCTGGGAGTGGTCCTATCTGAGGCACAGGATGGGCCAGAGTGTCCGCGCGATTCGCATTTCCGGTGAGCCGATCCTCTCGATCCGCCTCATGCCGAACGGTCGGGATCTGATGACGCTCGACCGCGCGGGAATCCTGCGAACCCATGACTTCGAGACGGAAGAGCTTGTGAGCGTCGGGGCAATCGACCTCCGATATCCGACGTTCGTGACGTCTGATGACGGTTCACTCTTTGTGTTGCGGGAAACGGACGCAGCCGAAACGGTCCGAATCTTTGCCGGGTGCTGTGACGATCTGCTCTGGCAGACGATCGGCTACATCGGAGACGCTCCCTTTTCACCCGACATGGAACATATCGCGATCAGCGTGCCGGGCAATGGTCTCGTCATGATCTACCACAGCAGGACCGGACGTGAGGTCCAGCGATTGAACGTTCGTGGAACCCATCCGATTGATGCTACCTTCAGCGGGGACGGAAGGCACGTCTACTACCGGGATCGCCGTGAGCCGTTTATCGGGATGATTGATCTGGCGACCGCGGAAGAGACGACCTGGCAGCCGCCGGTTGCCGGCGAGCGTCGAATGATCGACGGTCGGCGGGATCGCCTCCTGGTCGCCGATGAGGTCGAGAACCGCCTGCTCATCTATGACCTTGTGAACCGGGAATTGATCGGAGAGATCGATTCTCTTGCCGCTGACGCCGGAAGGGGTGGTTTGTCGTCCGATGGGCGTCTCCTGGTCGCCCGAAGCCCCTCGACGCACCGGAACGTTGTGCATGTGTTTGATCTCGGTGAACGACGACACGTCGCTGCGCTTCGAGGACATACCGCCACCATCGTTCACACCAGGTTCTCACCCGACGGCCGTTTGATTTACAGTTCGGATCGGGCCGGCGAAGTGCGCGTATGGAATGTGCCCGAACATGACAATCCTCATCGAATCAGCTTTCACGATGATGCCATTCGACTCGGCGCCGCGCACTCCCCCGACGATGATCAGTTGGCCGTGTGCGGCGGGTGGGGCAGCATCCAGCTCTGGAACATCGTGACCGGTGAACTGCTCTGGGACACGCAGCTTCTCGGAGAGTATGTCGAGCACCTGGCCTTCCGTCCGGACGGCGCACTGATTGCCGCCACGGAAACCCGCGGCGATGTATTGATTCTTTCCGCGGCGTCGGGAGAAGTGCAGCGACGGTATGCGGGCTTTCCGGAGGGAAACACCGGTGTCGCCTGGACGCCGGACGGTGCGACGTTGCTGCTTTCGGGAGGGTGCGGGCGGCTGGCATGGATCGATGCGGCCGATGGATCGTGGATCGAAACCCTGCCGGTGCATGACGGCCCGATATCCTCGATTGCCCTCTCCCACCAGGGCGACCGACTCATCGCGACATCCGATTCACTGATCAAATCCATGGATAACTCGGATCTGATCAACGCTCCCGAAAGTCAGCCGGCGGTGGCCATCGTAGACGTTGATGATCCGGCGATCCTTCAGCACTCGACGAACTTCTCGCGGGGACTGACGGCGGCCACCTTCAGTCCGGATGGCTCCATGTTCGCAGTGGGGGATTCCGTCGGGCAGGTGTACTTGTTCGGCTCAGGCCTCGAAGACATACGTGGCACCTCGATCTCCAACGATCGGGTCAAACGGATGCTCTTCAGTTCGGCCGGCGATCGGCTTGTGGTCGGAGGCTTTGCCTCAACGGTGACGGTCATTGATGTAGAAAATGGTATGCCACTTCTGAACCTGCCGGACCGGTATGTCTTTTCGATGTTGTTCCGAACGACGGCAGCCGGTGACGAATCACTCATCACCCTGGCGCCGCGAACGATTTCGGAGCATGCGGTGTCCAGTTCCGATCGCACGCTGATCGAGGAGCGATCCCGACAACGTGAGATCCGCCGTATCGCTGACGAACTGTACCGGAAGTATCACCTCAGTGAGGACGTACTCGCCTCCCCCGAAGTCGAATCTGACGTTCCTGAGTATCTTCGTGATCAGATTCGACGTCACGTGCGGATACGCGGCGATCACGTGGTTCGGATCAACAGCACCGCGCTGCTCATCGCACGGAGCCCGGATCAACCGGCCGAAGAGTACCGGCGGGGACTGCGGCTGGTGGACTTTCTTGGCTCTGAACTTGTGGGGCGCGAACAGAGTCTGACCATGCTGCGGGCGTTACTGCACTATCGGCTCGGCGAGATCGACCGTGCCGCCGATCATCTCAACGCGGCGGTGGCGATTGAGGGACTGGCACACGTCTTTGACCTGTCGATTGCAGTCCTGATCGAACGCGCCCGGGGCCGTGACAATCGCGTCGCGGCGTTGCTGGAGTTGCTGGAGCAACGCAGCGCCGAGCACGGCCGGGGCGACCAGACGGAGCGCATTCTCCACGCCGAGGTGCAGCGCCTTCTCCATGAATAGGCCGCTTCAGGAATCTGCGCAAGGAACCCGCACGGATGAGCGCTTCTCAGCAAACGCGCGGAGGCACGGATGCGCGAAGGCGCAGGGGGTGAGCCTGGTGTGGTGGTTCGCCGCTCGCGGCTCGTCGCTCGTGGCGTACCGAGGCCGGGGCCCGGGCGGCTTGCTCGTTCATGGGTGACGGGGGGGGCGCAAGTGACCTTCGGCGCGCAGAACGCATACTGCGCGCCCCCTGGATTCCCGCTTTCGCGGGAATGACGATGTCAGGAATCTCGCCGAGGCCCTCGCCCCGTCAACCCCTCGACGCCTCCACCCCCTCCGTCGCTTCGCCCCTCCCTCGCTCCGTCGCTCTCCCTCCGTGCCGACGTGCCTTCCTCTTGCGCCTCCACCCCTTCGTCGCTTCGTCACTCCGTCACTCCGTCACTCCGTCACTTCCCCTCCGTCCCTCCGTACCTTCGTGCCTTCGTGCCTTTCTTTACTTACGCCGTATTCTTCTTCTTGCGCTGGGGAATCTCCGCCAGCGGCAGGCTGTTCTCGACTGCTTCGGCGTCGATCACGAAGGTCGTGCCCGCGGCGTCCATATCCGGCAGGTCGTACATCAGATCGAGCATGTGCTCATCCAGCACCGCGCGCAGAGCGCGGGCGCCGGTTTCACGCTTCAGCGCGCGGTCGGCGAAGAGGTTCAGCGCGTCCTCCGTGAACTCCAGTGTCGTCTGTTCCAGGCTGAACAGATGCTTGTACTGTTTCACGATCGCGTTCTTCGGCTCGGTGAGAATCTGCACCAGCGCGTCGCGGGAAAGGGGCATGAGCGGGGTGATGATCGGCAGGCGGCCGACCAGCTCCGGAATCAGGCCGAACTGCAGGACGTCGTCCGCGGTGACCTGTTCGAGGGCGGCGGCCTTTTCGTCGGACTTGACCTGTTCGGAAACCGGTTCGGCGGAGAAGCCGATGCGGCTGCGGCCGAGGCGCTTGCGGATGATCTCGTCGAGACCGACGAACGATCCGCCGCAGATGAACAGGATGTGGGTCGTGTCCATCTGGATGTACTGCTGCTCGGGGTGCTTGCGGCCGCCCTGCGGGGGCACGTTGGCGACGGTGCCTTCGAGCATCTTGAGCAGGGACTGCTGCACGCCCTCGCCGGAGACGTCGCGCGTGATGGAGACGTTCTGCGAGGTCTTGCCGATCTTGTCGATCTCGTCGATGTAGATGATGCCGCGCTGCGCGGTTTCCAGATCGTAGTCGGCGGCCTGGAGGAGCTTGAGCAGCAGGTTCTCGACGTCTTCGCCGACGTAGCCCGCTTCGGTGAGCGTGGTCGCGTCGCCGATCGCGAAGGGGACGTTGAGAATGCGCGCGAGCGTCTTGGCCAGCAGCGTCTTGCCGGTGCCGGTGGGGCCGATGAGCAGGACGTTGGACTTGTCGAGCTCGACCGGCGAGTCTTCGTTCTCGATCTGCGTCAGGCGCTTGTAGTGGTTGTGAACCGCGACGGAGAGGGACTTCTTCGCCTGGTCCTGGCCGATGACGTACTGATCGAGGAACTCCTTGATCTGGCGCGGCGCGGGAATCGCCGAGAAGAGGGGACGGGCGCTGGAGACGCGCCGCCGCTCCTGCCGGAAGATGTTCTGGCAGAGATCGGTGCAGTTGGAGCAGATGTAGATGTCGCTGGGGCCTTCGACCATCGGGCCGACTTCGCGGCTGGTCTTGCCGCAGAAGGAACAGGTGGTGATCTTGCGGCCGCGGAAGCCGCCGCCGCCTCCACCACCGCCCTCGCCACCGCCACTGCCGCCGGAGCCGCCGCCGGCATTGCCGCCGCCGCCGCCACCGCCGAAGTTTTCACCACCACCGCCGCTGCCCTCGCCTCCACCTCCGGAGCGCGAGGAACCGCGTCGTCCGCCGCCTCCGGCAGCACTGACTGGCGTGATGGCGGGCGTGATGGCGGCGTCGGATCGTTCGTTCTTCTGGGGTGCTTGGTTCATACCTTCCTCGACGTGCT
>SLDM01000297.1 GCA_007125255.1 Phycisphaerales bacterium | reverse complement strand
GCAGTCGTATGCCGCGTGTCGCCCGTTCGAGGCGGATCACCTCAACCGGTCGGCATCGGCTCGGCTCGAACTCCGCAACGGCCCCGAGTCCCGGCAGTACCGGAAGCGCGTGCTGACAGCGGCCCATGCCGTTCCATCGAATTGGAGAAATCGCAGCGGTCATGGCTGGTACTCCGGTTGAACCGTACGACGGATGTGCCTGCCCCACTCTGAGGAGGGAGGGGCGCACCCGGCGGACGGCTGCCGAGATGCCTGCAAGAAGCAGGAACGAGCCGCCGGCACTATCGGACGAATCCGGTCGCCTCTTCATCAAGACACTTCGAATCGTGGTCTCTTCCGGTTCCCGGCCATCACCCAACCGGAAAAAACCGCCCCGGATACCACCCCCAGGCCTCCATTTTTTGCCTCCACTCACGACCCCTGAACCGACTGGAGATCCGCCCCCCATTTTCGTAGAGAGGCCCCATGGCCAGTCCCAATGGCCAGTCCCGACCGTGCCCCGGCGCACGACCCGAACGCTCCGGTCACGCTTTCGCAGGCATGTTCCGGCCGGAGAAGTGCCGCCCCCACAACGGCCGGAGCTGTTCGACCATCTCCGGGGCGATCTGTTCGCGGGCGGTCCAGATCGCCAGTTTGAGCGCATCATGAGCGGGGCTCGGAGTCTCCTGCAGCGCGGCCACGTCCTCGAGCGCGGTCCTGATCAGGGCGATGGCGGCGTGGGAGGCCTTTCCCAGGTTGCCGATGATCTCTTCCAGCAGCGACGCTTCACTCTGTCCCGGCGTGCGCTCCCGCCAGCAGTCGTAGTCCGTTGGAAGTGCGATCATCATGTAGGCCATTTCCGCTTCGCGGGCGAGCCGCGCCTCGGGCAACGCGGTCATGCCGACCACATCCGCCCCCCACTGGCGGTACAGGTGAGATTCCGCGCGGGTCGAGAAGCTCGGCCCCTCCATACAGAGGTACGTTCCGGATTCGTGGACGCGGGTGGCTTCGATGCGCTCCGACGCGGCAAGCAGCCAGCGGCGCATCACCGGACAGACCGGATCCGCGAACTCCACGTGAACTGCGGCATCATCGAAGAACGTGCGCGGGCGTCCATCGGTGCGGTCAATGAACTGATCGACGAGGACGAGCTCGCCCGGATGAATCGCTTCGCGCAGTGAGCCCGTCGCTCCCGTGGCGATGATATGGGTACACCCGAGCTGCTTCAGCGCAAACAGATTCGCGCGACTGTTCACGCGCCCCGGATGATGCACATGTCCCGGGCCGTGCCGGCTCATCATGGCGATGGGGACGCCGGTTGAAGCGGTGCCGGCCTGATTCCCGGCCGCTCGGTAGGTGCCGGTCGTGATCGGCGCGCTGGGCCGGCCGAAGGGGGTCTCGAGTTCGCGAGTCTCCAGACCGTCCGCATCCATCCGGCCCGCGAGGTGCATCTCCACCCCGCTGCCGCCGATGAGACCGATCCGGATTGATGGTTGTTTGCCGGAGTTCATGTGTGGATGATAAGGGGTGGGGAAAGGCACGGAGGGGGAGTGACGGAGTGATGAAGTGACAGAGGGGCGAAGGGGTGGGGGAGGTTGGCGATTGTCCTGGGGAAGCGGCGCGCCCAAGGGAACCTACGAAGCCGTCGTCATGGTGCCGCGCAGGCGCGCGATCGCTGCGGGGATGATTTCCGCCGCCTGATCGATCGCTTCCCCGGTGGTCTCCCGGGAGAGGCTGAACCGGACCGACCCGTGCGCGCGATCCTCCGGAACGCCCATCGCGAGCAGTACGGGAGAGGGTTCGAGCGAGCCGGACGAACACGCGGCACCCGCCGCCGCGCACACGCCGCGCTCGGAAAGCAGCAGCAGGATCGACTCCGCCTCAAGATGGGGAAAGGCGATGTTGCTCGTGGTCCACATCCGGTCCGCTCCCGCGCCGTTGACGACGGCGTCCGGCACGGCGTCGAGAAGTGCTCTCTCAAACCGGTCGTGCAACGCCGCCGGTGCTGCCGCCGCTTGTTCATCGCGCAGCCACTGCAGCGCAAGCCGGGCGGCTTCGCCCATGCCGAGAATCCCCGGCACGTTCTCCGTTCCGCCGCGGCGTTCGCGCTCCTGCGGTCCCCCGATCGTGCGTTTCCCGATGCGCACCCCGTGCCGAACATACAGGCCGCCGATGCCCTTCGGCCCGTGGAACTTATGCGCGGAGAAGCTCAGGAGATCCACCGGCTGATCGTGGACGGCCGTGCCGGCCTTGCCGACCCACTGCACCGCGTCGGTATGAAACCGCACACCGTGCTCGCGGCAGAGCGCGCCGATCTCCCTGACCGGCTGCACCACACCCGTCTCGTTGTTCACCCACATGATCGAGACGATCGCGATGTCCGCCGCGCGTTCGTGCAGAACATTCCGCAAGGCATCGAGATCGATGACGCCCCCGGGGCCGTGGGGCAGCCAGATGGTCTCGCGGCCGTCCCGGCCCAGCCCTTCCACCGTCTCCCGGACCGCGCTGTGTTCGAGTTTCGAACTGACCACGACGCGGCGGTCGGGGAGCATCGCCGCCGTACCGAGAATCGCAAGGTTCGCCGCTTCCGTTCCGCCGGAGGTGAAGACGATCTCGCGGTCCCGCGCGCCGATCAGCTGCGCCACCTGCTCGCGGGCCAGCTCAACCTGCTGCCGCACGCGCTGCCCGGCCCGGTGGATACTGGAAGGATTCTGCCAGAGGTCCGTGAGGGCTCGCTGCATGATCTCGACCACCGAATCGGCGGGACGCGTCGTGGCATTGTTGTCGAGGTAGAGCATACGGGCCATGATAGGTTCACTCGTCGGGGAACGGCACGGCACGCTCTCAGCGACCGACCCGCGAGGTCGCCGAGCGTCGAACCGCCATTCGATCCGCGCCGGGTACCGACTGCCGACCGCCGCGGCGAAAGGCAGAACGCGGGGACCCGGAGGCCGGAAGCCCGTCACCGGTCGCCGATTGCCACGGCCGCACCGGCATGGTTCAATAGCCGCCATGTGTAACGCCCCGACGTCCGGTTCTTCCTTCACCAGCCAGGTCGCGTACTCTCCCGAGCGCATTCATGCTGCCGCGGTGTACTGCAGTGACGGCCGAGTGGGGGACCAGTTCGACGATTTTCTGCACAACGGCCTGAGCCTGCCCCGTTACGATCGACTTGCGCTGCCCGGCGGACCGGCTTCGCTGGCCGGACACACCGAGGCGCACGTCACCGAACGGGGAATCGTCGATGAGCTGAAATTTCTGGTAGAAGCGCACGAGCTCGACCGTGTCGTGCTCATCGCCCATCAGGGCTGCGCGTTCTACTCGGTGCGCCTCAAACTGCCCGAACCGTACCTCGAACACCAGCAGCGGATCGACCTGCTGAAGGCGAAGCAGTTCGTGCGCGAAATCACCGGTCTGGAGAAGATCGATACGTTCTATGCGCGCCGTGAGGAAGACACGGTCAGCTTCGAAATCGTTGAGGTGCCCTGAAGCCGCCGGAGGAACGACCGAGCGGCCCGCGTCCTTCCGGCAGGAGTCTGTTTTTGCGCACCCCGCGAGGTCTCACTGGCGACCGCGGAAGAGCGCCAGCGACGCGGTATGACCGTGCAGAAAGCTGCCGTCACCGATCGGTCCGAGCTCGCCGGCCGCGAAGAACCCCGCCACCGGCATGTTGCCAAGCCGATCGTGAATCATCGAGATGTCGTGGTTCGGCTCACCGAACAGCCGCTCGCCCCGGCCATTGCAGGTGAACAGCAGCCCGCCGAACGGAGGCGTCGACAACTGCTGGGCGTCCAGCAGGAGCTGCAGATCTTCCGCGGCCGTGTCCTTGTCGCGCACGTGGAACTGAATCGTCTGGCCGACCCGGGCGCGGTCGGCCACGGCGATCCCCTTGGTACGCTGATCGAAACCAAGGACATTGCGGATCAGAAAATCCCCCCGTCCGAAGCGCGGCTTGTATTCGTTGATCACCGAGCCGACGAGCAGACCGCTGCGCAGCAGATGTTTCTCGTGTTCGGTCAACCCCTGCCCGAGTTCCTGCAGCACTTCGAACGCGGGACGTGAACCGAGTTCGAGCATCAGGTTGTCTTTCGCCTTCGTCACCACCAGCGGTTTGCCGATCGGCCGGCATCCCTGGCTGACGACGAAATCGACATCGATCTCGCCGGAGATGCTCACGCCGATCCCGCCAATGCTGGTCGCCTGATCATCGAGAACGAGTACGTTCATGCCCGGTTGCGTACTGCCCGAGGCGACACCGCCGACCAGCGGTACGGGCTTGCCTTCGCCGCACCCGGAGAGCGCGGGCACGAGGCGCGGCACGGGGCAGCTGAAGGGATCGGCCAGCAGAATCCCTGCGCGGAACTCTTCATCGAAACCGAGTCGTTCTCGCATCATCGCCGGCTGCTTGAGCCGGAACGGGTCCTCCGGGGTGGTGGTCCATGTCTTGAGTTTCGCGTCGCCCAGGTTGAGCGCGATGGCGGTGAACCCCGCGCCACCGTCGAGTTCCCGGTCTCCGCCCAGGACCGCCTCCGCGGTCGTGCCGAGCGTGACGCGGGCATCGATCGAATGACGAATGTACGCCGCGCCATCGGCGAAGGCGGCGCGGTGGTGGTAGCTGCCGAAGAGCAGGAGCAGATCGCACGAGTCGCCGAGACCATCGATGAGCTGGTCCGCAATTTCCATCGCGGCCGTGCGGGTATCCGCGTGCTGGCTGAGGGCAGAGGAGGCGCCGAATTGCCCCGACCGCGGCGGGGAGGGTGAAGGAGAAGGGGAATCGGGCATACGTGCTATGGTAGCAGCGGGTCAGCCTCGCGCCGCGTCGCGGTGACCGGTCCGCCAGGGCGCGTCCAGTCCGCGTTCCGGTCGGTCGCTGACCCGCTGCAACCGGTGCCGCCGGAGAGCATTTGCGGCATCGGCTCAGCGCAGTTGTCTCGTGATTTCGCCCCACCGGCACCGGTTACCACGAAGATCCGCCACGGCCGGCCGCTGCGATCCGGTTCGTCCGACGCTCCGAAGCAGAACGGACCGGATCGTCGTTTGCCACGGGATCCCGGCCAGAGTCATCCCCGCTCTCCCTTCCGGTGCGTTTTTGACGCCACGCCGTCCTTGGTGACGAAACACCGGTGGTACCATTCTCCTGAAACTGACCTCAAGACGTCCCGACCGGAGTCCACGTATGAACTACCTTCGCGCCATGATTGTCGGCAGCTCCGTCCCGAGATCGCTCGTCGTCGATCTGTTCCTGGCCCTGAGCCGTGTCGGGTTCGGCCTGCTCATGGCGTTCGGTCACGGCATCAACAAACTGCCCGGTTCGGAGCGCTTTGACGGTTTCTCCGAAGGCGTCGGGAACATGGGATTCCCGCTGCCGGGATTCTTTGCGTTCATGGCCGCGATGTCGGAGTTTCTCGGCGGCCTGCTCCTCGCGGCGGGGCTGCTGACGCGACCGATGGCCTTCTTCCTGCTGGGCACGATGTTCGTCGCGGCGTTCATCGCACACGGTTCGGACCCGCTCTTTGCCGCCGATGCGGAGAACGGCAGCAAGGAGATGGCGCTGCTCTTCCTGCTCGGCTTCCTGCCCTTCCTGGTGATCGGATCGGGACGGTTCGGTGTCGACTACGGACTGAGATTGGCGTGGAAGAAGCAGAGAAGTGATTGAGAGAAAGGCACGAAGGCACGGAGGCACGGAGGGGGGGAGTAACGAAGTAACGAAGTGACGAAGTGATGGGGGATGAGTCGTCCCTGTGGAAGCGGGGACTCCTCGGGGGGGCGGGGGATGTGTTCTGCGTTCGGGGCGATTTCTGTGCGCGGGACGTTCACGGCGCGCGCAGGGCGTCATGGTTCAGTTCCTTGATCGTCCTTCCATCTCACACGGCCGATCAGTTCGCCACCACCGTCTTCTCCTTCGTCACTTCGTCACTGCCCCTCCGTGCCTTCGTGCCACCGTGCCTCTCTCTCAATCACTTCTCTTCTTCCTCCACGCCAGCCTCAGTCCGTAGTCGACACCGAACCGTCCCGATCCGATCACCAGGAAGGGCAGGAAGCCGAGCAGGAAGAG
>SLDM01000238.1 GCA_007125255.1 Phycisphaerales bacterium | reverse complement strand
TCGTCAGCCGCGCGGGCCGGAAACTCGACCACGCGCTGGAACACTTCGGGCTCGACGTGACCGGACTCACCTGCGCCGATTTTGGCTGCAACGTCGGCGGGTTCACCGACTGCCTGCTTCGGCGCGGCGCCGCGCGCGTCTATGCGATCGACACCAGCTACGGCACCCTCGCCTGGTCACTGCGCAGCGATGAACGCGTCCTCGTCATGGAGCGCACGAACGCCCTGCACGCGGATCCCCCGGACGAAGCGATCGATCTCATCACGATCGACCTGGCGTGGACGCCCCAGCGCCACGCGGTTCCCGCGGCGCTGAAGTGGCTGGATCACCGCCCGGGACCCTCCCTCTTCTCCGCCGCTGCGGGCTCCGGCCGGATCGTCTCGCTCATCAAGCCGCACTACGAACTGACCGAGCCGGAGAAGTCGGAACTGCTGGTTGAGGGGCAGCTTGACCCGGGCGAGGCGGAGCGCATCACCCGCCGCGTGCTCGAGGCGATGCCGGCTCTCGGCGCGGCCGTGATCGACTGGACGCGCTCCCCGATCACCGGAGGCAAGAGCGGTCGAAAACGCCGCAAACCCGCCGCCGGACCCGGTCGGGTCGGCCCCGGCAATATCGAGTTCCTCGCGCTGCTTCGGCCCGCCGCGACCACCGGCGCGTGATCGGCGAACAGTCGTCGAATCAGCTATCATTCCTACTTCGTCCCGGCCGATTCCGAACTGCGAGAAGAGGCCGGTTTTGACCTCCAGAGGCTCCCCTCGAACCCATGGCTGACAACCCCCTCAACCCCTCGGATCAGAACGGCAACATGCCCGTCGGTGGCGGCCAGATCGTTGATCTCGCGATCGAACGCGAGCTGCACGACAGCTACCTGACCTACGCGATGAGCACGATCATGGATCGCGCCCTGCCGGATGTGCGCGACGGGCTCAAGCCCTCGCAGCGGCGCATCCTCGTGGCGATGCACGATTTGAACCTCACGCCCGGGCGGCCGTTCCGGAAGTGCGCGAAGATCGCCGGCGACACCTCGGGCAACTACCACCCGCACGGCGAGTCGGTCATCTATCCCACCCTCGTCAACATGGGTCAGGACTGGAAGATCCGAGTGCCCCTCGTTGAGCGGCAGGGCAACTTCGGTTCGATCGATGGTGATCCGCCGGCGGCCATGCGGTACACCGAGGCCCGCATGACCGCGGCCACGGTTGCCATGCTCGAGGACATCAAGGAAGAGACCGTCGACTTCCGCGCGAACTACGACGAGACGCGCCAGGAGCCGACGGTTCTGCCCGCCCGCTTTCCCAACCTGCTCGTCAACGGCTCCAGCGGGATCGCCGTCGGGATGGCCTCATCCATTCCGCCGCACAATCTCATCGAGATCTGCGATGCCCTGATCGCCATGATCGATGACCCGGAGATCGATCTGCCCGGACTGATGGAGCACATCAAGGGACCGGACTTTCCGACCGGCGGTTACATCGTCGGCCGGCGCGGCATCGCCGAAGCGTACGCCACCGGCCGCGGCCGGATCATGATGCGCGGCAAGATCCACCAGGAGGAGATCAACGGCCGGGCGGTCCTGATCGTCGATGAGATTCCCTACCAGATCGTCCAGAACAACCTCATCGAAAAGATCGTCGAGGCCGCCAAGAGCGGCCGCATCGCGGACATCTCCGACGTCAAGAACTTCTCCGGCAAGAAGCACCGCACGCGCATCATGATCTACCTCAAGCGCGGCGCGGACCCCGATGTCGTCGAGAAGCAGCTCTACCAGTTCACGCCGCTGCAGTCGACGTACTCCATCATCAACATCGCGCTGGTCAACCGCCGGCCGAAGACGTTGTCACTCAAGCAACTGCTCGAGTGCTATCTCGAGCATCGCAAGGAGGTCATCCGCCGCCGGACCGAGTACCGCCTGCGCGAAGCGAAGAAGCAGGCCCACCGTCTGGAAGGGCTGATCTACGCCGTCTGCGACATCGACGAGGTCATCGCGCTGATCCGCGGGTCATCCACGCGCGAGGAAGCGATCGACAAGCTCATGGCCCGCAGGTTCCAGATTCCCGATGGCCACCGCTACGCTCCGCAGATTCCGCGCAAGTTGATTGATCGCTCCCAGACCGGCGACGGGGCGGAGCTGACGCGCGTGCAGGCCGAAGCGATCGGCGGGCTGCGCCTCATCCAGCTCGTTGGCCTGGAAATCGAAAAGCTGACCGGCGAGTACGCCAAGCTGCTCGAAGAGATCGAGGGGTACGAAGCGATCCTCGCCGATGAAGAGCTGGTCCTCGACATGATCCGGGATGACTGCCGCGAGATGAAGGACAAGTTCGGCACGCCGCGCATGACCCAGTTCATCGAGAACGAGGTCGAGGACTACGACATCGGTGACCTGATCCCCGAACACAACGTCGTTGTCACGATCTCCCACCAGGGGTACGTGAAGCGGCTTCCGATCGATACCTACAAGGAGCAGCGGCGGGGCGGGCGCGGCATCAAGGGTTCCGAAGCGCGCGACGGCGACTTCATCGAACAACTCTTCATCGCCTCGACGCACGACGACCTGCTCTGCTTCACCAACACCGGCCGCGTGTACAAGCTGAAGGTCTACCAGATTCCCGAGATGAGCCGCACCAGCAAGGGGCGCGCCATCGTGAACCTGCTCGAGCTGCGCGAGAACGAGCGCGTGCTCGCGTTCCTGAACATCAAGGATTTCGAGATCTCCGAGGATTACCTCTTCTTCGCCACGGCCCAGGGACGGGTGAAACGCACGGCGCTCAAGGACTTCCGCAACATCAACCGTGCGGGGATCATCGCGATCAACCTCAATGAAGGTGACCGGCTGATCGACATCGTCTACACGACCGGCGACGATCACGTCCTGCTGGTGACGGCCCGGGGCATGTCGATTCGCTTCAGCGAGAACGATGCCCGGGTCATGGGACGAAACGCGGCGGGCGTCAAGGGCATCGATCTCGGACGGAACGACGAGGTTGTCGGCCTGATTCGCGTGCATGATGATTCGGATCTGCTGACCGTCACGGAGCACGGCTACGGCAAAAGAACCCCGCTCCTGGAATATCTCGTTCACATGGAAGATGGCTCGACCCGCCCGCAGAGCCGCGGCGGGAAGGGACGACGCGATATCCGCACCACCACCCGCAACGGGCCCGTCGTGGCCATCCGCTGCGTCAAGGAGAGAGACGGCCTGATGATGATCTCCTCCAGCGGGATGATCGTGCGCATGAGCGCGGGATCGATCAGCCGGATCGGACGCAACACCCAGGGCGTGCGGGTCGTGAACCTGAAGGATGGTGATCGACTCATCGCCGCGGCGCGGGTGGTCGAAGCGGAGGATGAGAGTGCGGAAGTCGATGAAGCCGATCTCACGCCGCCCGATCGTTCCGAATCGACCTGAGCGATGCGGGGATGCGGGCCGAACCGCCGCTCCGACACTTCCCCCCTTCGTCACTCCGTCACTCCGTCACTCCGTCATTGTGGTATCCTGCCCGTTCCACCAGAGAGGGCGGACACCACTGGCGTGGGAGGCATCCGATGGCCTTGAACCGATGGTCGGAAAGCATCTTGATCGCGGAGCTCAACGATGAACCCGCGTTCTCAGAGGATATGGAACTGCTGATGCGCGAGGTCGATGAGCCGGAGAGTTCGCCGGACATCATTGTCGATCTGCGGGGCGTGTGCCGGCTCAATTCCTCCAACCTGGCGCAGCTGCTCCGGCTGCGTAAGAAGATTGCCGCACGGGGCCGACGCCTGCGGATGTGCTCGGTCAATGACCAGGTCTGGAGCGTTCTCCTCGTGACCGGTCTCGATGGTGTCTTCGACTTCACCGATGATGTGAGCACCTCGCTCGCGTCACTCCAGATCGACGGGTGATCGACCCGTCCGCACCTCGCTCGTTCCCCTGTGACCCCTTCATGCTGATCGACCAGGCCACCATCTTCGTACGCGGCGGAAAAGGCGGCCACGGGTGTGTCAGTTTTCGACGGGAGAAGTTCATCCCCAAGGGCGGCCCCGACGGCGGCGATGGCGGCGATGGCGGCGATGTCATCCTGATCGGCGATGCCAGCGAGGGCACCCTGCTCGGTGTGACGCAGTATCCCCACAAACGCGCGAAGCACGGCGAACAGGGCCGCGGCAAGTCGATGCACGGCGCGGACGGGGCGGACTGTGAAGTGCGCGTCCCCCTGGGAACGCTCATCTTCAATGACGAGACCGGAGAACGGGTCGCGGATATCAGCGAAGAGGGTCAGCGCGTCATCGTCGCGCGCGGCGGCAAGGGCGGTAAGGGAAACGAGCGTTTCAAGACCGCCACCCACCAGACGCCGCGCGAGTTCACGCCGGGTGAAAATGGAGAGGAGTGGACGCTGCGGCTGGAGTTGAAACTGATTGCCGATGTCGGTTTGATCGGAAAGCCCAACGCCGGAAAGTCCACCATGCTCCGCGCGGTCAGCCGCGCGACGCCCAAGGTCGCCGACTATCCCTTTACCACCCTGTCACCGCACCTGGGGATCGCGGAGCTGCCCGGCCACCGACGTCTGGTCGTAGCGGACATTCCCGGCCTGATCGAAGGCGCCGCGGACGGCGCGGGGCTGGGGCATGACTTTCTCCGGCACATCGAGCGCACCACGCTGCTGCTCCATGTCATCGATCTGGCGCCGGTCGATGGAACGGAGCCGGTCGAGAACTACCGCGCGATTCGCCGCGAACTGGATGAGTACGAGAACGCGATTCTCAGCGAGAAGACGGAGATCATCGTCCTGAACAAGGTCGATCTGCTGCCGGAGCAGGAGCGCAGGGAAACCATCCGCCGCGTTACCGCCGGTCTCAAGCCCGGCCGCGATACCGTGATCCTTGAGGTCAGCGGCGCGACTGGTGAGGGCGTGCCGGAGATGCTCGAGCGCTGCTGGAGCGAGCTGAATCCGGCTTCCCATGATTCATCTGATGATGCCGCGGGTGACGGGGCGGGCTGGAAGCGCGACCAGGTGACGCCCCGGCAGGAGTGAGGCGCGGCCCCTCTTCCGGCCCGAACTTCGGCCGCTCTTTCAAATGAGCATCCACGTCGCCAGCCCCAGGTAGACCGTCGTCGTCAGGACGTCCGCGCACATGAGGACCACCGGTCCGGAGGCAACCCTGGCGTCCAGGCGAAAGGCGTGCAGCACCACCGGCACGCTCATGCCCGCCACCGCGGAGACGAACATGCCGGCGATGATGCTGATTCCGATCACTGCCGCCGGCGCCGCGCCCTTGCCCCAGAGAATCGCGGTCAGACCGACCACCACGCCGCTGGTCACGCCGATCATCAGCGCGGTCATCGATTCCATCCGGACGCGCTTCCACACCGCATCCCACGCGATCTGCACCCGATGGAGGAACTGAAAGCTCAGCGTCATCGACTGAATGGAGATCGATTCACTCAGCGTCAGGACCAGCGGGATGAACATCACAACGACGACCACCTCCGAGAGCGTGCGCTCGAAGAACGCCGCGATGATCGCGCACGCGACCCCCGCGCCCATGTTGCAGAAGAGCCGCGGCATGCGCGACTTGTACCCCGCGAACGCGGTCTGCTGCCGCGCCTGCTCGACCGAGAAGCCGACGAACTGATACAGATCGGCCATGCGATCGGTCGCCGTCATGTCAAGCACTTCATCGGTGTACTGCTGCACATCGATCGCGCCGAGCAGCCGGTTGTCCCTGTCCACCACCGGAAAGGCCAGGAGCCGATACATCGCAAAGAACTCCAGGGCATCCTCCAACGTCATCGAGTCGGGAATGCTGATGACGGAACGCTTCATGATCTCACTGACCTTCTGCCGGGGATCGGCCAGAAGGAGATCGCGAGTCGACGCCACGCCGAGCAGCGGGTCATCGGTATCAAGCACATGAAGCAGATCACGCTCCGTTTGGGCGCCTTGCCGCGAAGTGATGTGATTGCCTCGCCCACCGGCCAGTCTGCCCGCAGAATCGTCTCGACCCTGGCGGTGTGCTTGCTCACCGGCTCCATCAGGTTGGCTTTCGGGAGCGACATCGCGTGAATTGTAGTGCCGATTCG
>SLDM01000435.1 GCA_007125255.1 Phycisphaerales bacterium | reverse complement strand
GGGTCTTGGCGGTGCAGACGACCGGCGCCCCGGGCGTGCTGACGGCGGAAGAGATCCTGTGGAACATGCGGCGCGACTCGATACGAATCACGCGGGCTGCGGGGACGACGCCGCGGTGACGCCGCAGGGTTAAGTAACGGAGTGACGAAGTAACGAAGTGACGGAGTGGGTGAATGGAGGGACGAAGGAGCGCATTCACGCTGCTCGTGCCGGCGCGGGGGGTTCCCAGATCAGATTTGTGCGTGAAGAAGTTTCACCGCGGAGGACGCGGAGTGGACGCAGAGAAGCGTGAGAAGACTCGCTGGCGTGGTCAATCCGATTCAGCCTTTGGGGGCACTTCAGGAACCGGCATTGAGTGCCCAGCAGGGATGAGAGCGATCAGTGAAGGCGCTCAGAAGAGAGACGCAGGTTGGTGCCTCCGTTCGCCCACCTACTCCGTTGCTTTTCCGCGTCCTCCGCGGTGAATGCGCTGCTCGCCGGAAACTGACCTGGAATTCGTATGAGGGGCAACGTGAAAAAAGTCCGCGGCCCCGGCGGGAGAATCGAATCAGCTCTGTTCACGGCCGACGACGTTGTACGATTCGCGCTCGCCACGACCGCGAAGCGGGTAGTCCTTCCGCAGCGGATGGGCGGGGAAGTCCTTCCACATCAGGATGCGGCGAAGGTCGGGATGGTTCCGGAAGCGGATGCCGAACATGTCGTACACCTCGCGTTCACGCCACTCCGAGCCGGGCCAGATATCGGTCACGCTGTCCAGCTCCAGGGCCGGGTCCGGCTCGATACCTTTCGTATCGATCGTCGGATCGAGAAAGACCTTGACGAAGAGCCGCCGATTGTGTTCGTGGCTGACGATGTTGAAGACCACGCCGAACCGTCCCGGCATTCGGGAGGGATAGCCCAGGTAGTCCGCGGCGGTGACGTCGCTGAGGAAGTTGTAGTCGCACCGCGGATCATCGCGCAGGAATCGCATCACCTTGTGCAGATCGTCTGCGGGCACGATCAGGGTCGTCTGCCCGCGAAACTCCGTCGCCTTGAACGCCGTATCCGGGAAGGCCTCCTTCACCAGCGGCAGGGTGGGGTGATCGAGATTCAGTTGTCGCTTGGCCATCAGTTTCAGGTGCTCCTCTTGCCCCGGCGGCAGTTTGCAGTGGTGCGGAGCGTGCATTCAAGCCGATTCGACCCGGAAAGGCAAGGGGTGGAAAGGGAAGACCTTGCCGCGCATGAAGATGCGTTCGTTCGTGACGCGGCCCGGTCCCTGCTGAGCCGACCGGAGGCCCTGCTCCCGGGAGAACTGGCTGACCAGCCACCGCCGGTCGATCAGCCCGAATGAGTGTTTTCGGTTCAGCAGCGATCGGCTGAACAACGACTTACCGACCCATCGCGCAGAGCAGCTTCAGAAAGTGCTTGGCGCCGCCGGGGGGCAGGGTAGAGTTCAGGAAGTGATTTCCGGCCCCGGTCGGCTACTTCCGGATGATCCGGCGTTCGCGGGGAACGCCCGCCCAGCTCAGCCCACGCGTGCACCAACCGGGACCTGTCTCAGGACGGGCGGGCAGAAACGAGAGAGAACCATGGCAAGCTTCAGTCGATTGACTCTGTCGAGCGCGGTGATTGCATCTGTCGTCTTTGCCGGCATGATCGCCATCGCAGCAGCATCTGCCGCGATGGATAAGATCGCCGGCATTCCGGATGTGTCTGTCGAGCGGCACACCGTTCCGGTTTCAATCTCGAACATGCCTGACGTGCCGGCTTCACCTCAACGCACGGTGGTTGATCTGTCAGCGCACCCGTCTGAGGCACCCGGCCCGGCAGAGATCGCGAAGGTTGAAGCGGACACGCTGGTCGCGGTCTCGACCCTGAGTGGATCGCTCACCGACTTTTATGGCCTCAAGGTCATCGAAGTGAGCCAGCGTGTGTGGCTGGTTGTCAACGAATCCTGGTTTGCGTTCGTCATCCACGATGTGGATGACAACACCCTGATGGGGTTTCGAAGCGACCGTTCCGATCCCTCGGTGATCCATTTCCAAGCTGGTGACCCTGCGCGGTTCATGAAGAACGCCATGGTCAAGGATGATGCTGTCGTCGTACCCGTGCTATGTGACGATGACGAGTTTGTCTGCCAGTGCAGGATAAAGCCGGACCAGACCTGCCAGGGCATATCAATGACTGCGTGGCGGTGTTGCAAGGATGGCCAGTTCTGCCTTTGTGGAGCGGCGACACCGCCCGATGACGATTGCGTCGTCGGCGTGACCGCAGGTTGTGGTGGTGGGGCTGAGCCGGCGCCCGTACCGGAACCCGTCACGACTGACTGAGATGGACAGGCCGCAGGCAGGCCTTGACAGTCTGACAGCCGGGAGGATTGGGAGATCCCGGAGCGGTCGGTGCGGGAACTGCTCGACCGCGCCAATGTCGCGTGTGAGGGCGAGTTCCGGAAGGTCAGGCAGACAAGGTGGCAGCCATTGAGCGTCGCAGTCAGTGATGGCTGTCCCGGCACACCTGCCTGTTGAGCGGCGGTGGCGGAAAGGAACCCGGCAGGGGCGGGGGACGGGGGGAGGGTTCAGTTGGAGGAAGGACGGGAGAAGCATGAAGGCACGGAGGGCGCGCGAGGGCTGCCGTGGTCTGGAGTCATGGCCTCCTCACCTGAGTGTGGGGCACTACTGTCGAATCGATTCGCAGGATCCTTGCAGATGAATGAGCTTGAAGGTGGCCTGCTCCCCCGGAATCTGAGAACCAACTGGTATGAGAGTCCTTGCTGCCCCGGAGAGGGCGATGAGACTCTCAATCATGTCGCAGAGCCGCCGTGGCGGGAAACGCAAACGACACACCCCGGAACAGAGCACCACGAAGCTGCGTGAAGCCGACGCCATGCTTGCCG
The DNA here is from genome assembly GCA_007125255.1 of Phycisphaerales bacterium. Lineage (GTDB taxonomy): Bacteria > Planctomycetota > Phycisphaerae > Phycisphaerales > SM1A02 > SKZB01. The sequence goes on along the minus strand of SLDM01000435.1, from coordinate 3,210 downwards.
GCGGCAAGACGATCGCCCAGGTTGTTCAGTACCTGGGCGTGAGCGAACAGACGCTGCACCGCTGGCCATCTGCGCCGCGGCGACCGAATCCGGTCACTTCGCGCCCCCAAAGCCCCTGGCTTCGGCCCGCCGGGAGTCATCTCTCATTCAGTCGGAGTCGTTAGAATCAGCGACATGCCGAGTTCGCCGGTTGAATACCTTGCAACGCGCATGCGGGCAATGGGATACCTCGTGGCGGAGATGGTCCTGGTGCTTGCGGGTGCGGTGATTGCGTGGCTGCTCATGCCGCTGTTGCGTCAGGACGACTCGCTCGATCTGCCGGTGTCGGCTGAACTTCTGATGCGCTGGTATCCAGCGATTGTGATCGCGTTCTTTGGCCATGCCGCGACATCGTGGGCGGTGATTCCGCGGTTGGGCCGCCGGGGATGTGCGTTGTGGGTTGCGACGGGTGTCCTGCTGCCACTGCTCCTGGTCGTGGTGCCGATGGTCGCGTATTCGCTGGTGTACGGGGATTTGTTGCGCGCCGTTCGCTCGTGATGTTCAGGATGACCGGGTGGCGTCGCAGTTTCATGCCGCCTGATCCGAGCTGAATCGTTGGGACGTGTCGAGTGCTGAAAGAACATTGCCCGGGAGGCGCTGGACATGAACATGCTCCCTCTGGATTCGATTTGCCGGATTCTCGCAATCCTTTTCTGGTCGTCTCGCTCATCTTCCGGTTGACGCCTGCCCGCCGTGGCGGGCAATCGGAGCGTGGCACGGACGATGGTTCGGGGTACACTTTGGTCGACGGATCCCTCCCGGCCGCCCCCTCCCTGCGGCAAGGCGACCTTGATATGCTCGGCAACTGGAATGAACATCGAACTGTCCTCATCCCCCAAGCCCACCCGGGAAGACGGCACTGTCTACGGCGAGGTCGAAACCCGCGATCATTCGGATGCGAACGAGCTGACGGGGCTCACGCCGGACGGAGCAACGACGGCCCTGGCGATGAGCTATGACGCGGCAGGGAACCTCTTGAGCCGGGAGATCGAGGGTTCGGGCGGGTCAGGGACGGTCACGATGCACTTGACTGTGTACAGGGGAGTGGGGGACGCGTGGAACCGCCTGGTGGCGGTGGAGTACGGGTTCTCGTTATCCGGGGGTGAGCGTTTGAAACAATCGTACAACGGTCTGAACTGGCGGGTGCTGAAGTGGTCGGATGCGACGCACGGCGCGGCGGGTGAACTCACCGAGCGACGGGCGATGTACTACTCGGCGTTCTCCGGAGGTTGGCAACTGCTGGAAGAGTTGATCGACGATACCTGGAACAGTGAATCCGGCGACGAGGATCACACGCGGCGGATGCTGTACATCTGGGGGGCGCGGTACATCGATGACATTATCGCGCGGCGTCAGACGGATCCGCTCGGCACACATGAACCCGGGGTTACGACGAGTACGTGGTACCACGTGACGGATACACTCTTCTCGACGGTGGCGATCCTGAGCCGCTCAGGCACGCTGGTGGAACGCATCAGCTACGATGCCTACGGCAACGCGCGGCATCATCGGCGTGCGGACCTGACCGGCGACGGCGCGGTGAACGTCTTCGACAACAACACATTGCTCGATGACTGGCAAGATTACGTTGTGGGCGATCTGAACCGCGACGGGATCGTGAACGAAGCGGACCAGATGCAGCTCCTGAACGACTGGGGCGCGGCAATTCCGTCCGGCCGGCTGACGCCGCAGGGCAGCAGCGGCACCGACAACATCGTCGGCTACGCGGGGTATCTCTTCAATGCGGAGATCCATGGGTCAGGTCTGTACACCGTGCGGCACCGCCACTACGCGCCGGACCTCGGACGGTGGCTCAGCCGTGATCCGATCGGGTATGTCGATGGGATGAGTTTGCATGAGTATGTGCGGGCGTCACCAAAGAATTCAACTGATCCGTTTGGGCAGTTTGGTATCAGATTTGCACCCAACGCATGTGGAACATTAATTGAGCAATGTATGGCTACTTCAATAGTCCAGATTGCCAATGAAATTGCATCCAGTGCATGCAGTCCGATCGGTGTTGAAATGGACGTCTCTTGTCACTACAATTGCCGGCCAGGACTTCAAAGACACACAGACGTCGACTGCGATAAGGGGCGTTTCAGCATAGTGATTTGTCCAAATGATCCTGGTTTTTCCTGCAACACCCTTACAACCGAAATAATGCATGTTGCCCATGCATGCATGAATGGATTAGATTGGGAGAATTGCAAGAGCTGGAGAAAAGATTACTGGGATGACCCGCACCACAGTGTCTGTGGTGAATATGCAGCTCTTCGCTTCTCAGGCGCATGCGACTCTATTGCCGACTGTTGCCATCTGGCTTGCATACCAGATGATGATCGTCTGTCGTGTGAAGAATGTTGCAGACGCGCAATCAGGAGCGGGTGCTGTGATTCGATTCAGGGTACAAACACTTACAAACTCTTCGGCCAGGATCCATGTGGATGCGACTCACCATTTCGATCATTCTGATGCTGGCGATGGCTATGTCACTGTTAGCGTGCAACTCTCCAAACCATGACCAGCTTTCAGTTTCATTGGACGCTATGCGTTGCAATCAACTGGCAGCGAATCAAGACACTTGTGATATATGTATAACTTTTACACACGCCAGGCCTGGGGACGCTGGCGCCTCAATCCCCTGGATTGCTGTGGGATTCATTGTGGAAGCAGAGTCTTTGGAGACACTTGAAAGGATCTGTGGATTGATGGGGTCACTCTTGTTGGCCTATCCAGATGATTTCGTCTCAATACATTCCGATGATAGTCGTTTTTCTCCGATTTCAAACCAGGAGCGACGTGTGCTACACAATGCTGGGCGAGAAACATGGAGTTTCAGGCCATCAGAAATCTGTGAAATGGGGAATGGGTCAATCATTGGTCATTGTGAAGTCACATTGCACGTCAGCGAACCCATGCGCCGTAATATGGACATGGTTATTCGAGTCGATTCATCACTCGAGGACATGATCGAGTCATATATGCTCGAAGCCTATGGAAGAATCATCATGGCGTCTGTTCGCTCGGTCGAGGTTACGATCATTGTTGAATAGTGCGCCGGACTGCTGTATAACTATGTCTGAATGAGCAGGGGGCCGTTCTGGACGCCACATGGATAGCATGTAAGTCTGTGGATAGATAGAATGGGGCTTCGGGAATCGTGCCTTC
>SLDM01000467.1 GCA_007125255.1 Phycisphaerales bacterium | reverse complement strand
GATACCTCGATACCTCCTCTTCGTACCCTGGTACCCTCAGTTACTCCGTCACTTTCCCCATTGATGCCTTCCCTTTGTCGCTTCGCCCCTCCGTCGCTCCGTCGCTTCTACACAACTCTCCGGCCCCACAGAAGGGCCGCGGATGTGACCTGCCGCTCTCCGTCAACGTATCGCTCGCTTCTGTCGCCCGCTTTGGCCCGCGGCACACTATCTGGCGCCCCTGATTGGAATACCACCGCGCCTGCAGCCGCTTCGCCCAGTCAGTCGGCCGCTCGTCCATCACAGCTGGGTGAAGTGCTACTATCTCAGGCACTGAGGCCAGCCGCCTTCGAAGAAGCTTCCTTCGCGGTTAAGATGTCGAAGATATCGTGCGAGGGCAGCCAGGAATCACGGGGATGCAACCAGCTGGAGAAACAGCATGATGGCTCGTGCAATTCATTGCAAAAACTCATTGAGGGGAGCCATTTGAGTTGTACCGAAGCGACAGTGACAATTGGCTGTGTCCCATCTGTGGTTCGGAGTGGCATCATAGCGCCAAGGAGAAACCAGAACTGCTGCTCTTCGGTCATGACGTTTGTCCACGTTGCAAGACACAGCTTGGGCAGGACGATAGACGGCCGACATTCGCATTACCGCAAGGGACAACCTTGAAGGACCGCTGGAGTCGCCTTCGAATCGAATGGCTTGATCGTGAGGCCTGGTCCGATGAAGCAATCAAGCAATTGCGCAACAGTATGGGCCTGTCACGTGAAGACATCGAATCCGAATGGAAAGCTTACCTGGACGACCCTGAATGGCCTCGCAGTCGTGTCAAGTGAACCGTGTCGCCTTGAGAATCTACCAGTAGTATCGCCGCATGAGTACCACTCCTCCCACTGAGGTCATACGGGTTACCGTTGACTGGACGATTGATGACGTCGCCCATTGGATCGTGTGTGCTCAGGGTCGGAACCGGCTTCGGGTTCGGCTTGTTCTGGTATTGCCGGTGATCGTTCTTGCTCTGGTGGGAGGACTCCTGGTACTCGGCGGGCTGATGGCTGAGGAAGGCATCCTTGTCATGGTCATGTTGTCTCTTCCCTTCTTCATCTGCGCGGCGGTCTATGTCCGCTGGCAGCGTTGGTATGCCCGTACCTCGCCCCGGCGCATGGCGAAGCGGTTCATCGCCAAGTCGAGTGCCAGTGTGCTTGGCAGGAAGGTCATTGAGATTGGCCCGGAGTTCGTGTCGTCCGAAGGCGAGGATGGTGGCCTGCGGACACGGTGGCACCTGGTGCATGATGTCAAGGTCACCGACCACGCGGCGTACATTCTGCTCGCGTCTGACGTGGCGGTGATTCTGCCCCGTCACTCGTTGAAGCAGGATCCGAGTTTCCAGGAAGTGGTCGATCACATTCACCGGTGCCGAAACGCCGCGCCACCTCCGGTGAATCAATGTCCGAAGTGCAGGTACTCACTGCGCGGCCGCACGGGGCCGGTTTGTCCTGAGTGCGGGTGGCGGCCGGAAGTCCCGGACGGGAGTGTATCGTCACAATCTCCGGCTGATTGACCTCGACGGCAAGGGAGCCACCGGGTGAGCGCAGCCGCGCTGCGGCGCGGGTGCTCATGGGAAGATGCTGCTAATACATCGAAACCCGTGTACCGGTCGGCAGTTTCACCACCGGTTGCTTCCGACCGAGATCGACCGCGCCGAAAAGTCGCCAGTGCTCGGGGAGTTTCGTCCGGACGCGCAGGAACCGCGCCGCCGAGCCGCGGCAGACGATCGGCTCGCGGTCCTGTTCCGGTTCCTCGCGCCAGTGGCTCAGCACCTCCCCCCAGACGCCGCCGCGCGTGCGCTGCGTGATATGGATCGGATCGAGACCGTACCACTCGGCTTTCTGCTCGACGAAGATCGCCCCGTGCCGGGCCGCCAGCTCGCGCACCCCTTCGTGAACCTGGAAGACGCGTTCCACGGTTTCCTTGAGCGTGCGCCGATTCTTTGGAAAGAAGAGGGTCCGGAAGAAGAGATACTGTCCCTTCCCGATTCGATGGATCACCGGTACGGGCAGCCCGGTGACGATCGTGCGCGCGTTCATCGCCCGCAGGCGGGCGAGACATTCATCGACCCACGCGAGGATGTCGGAGACCGTGTAGTCGTACATGATGTCATTGCCGATGTCGGTGAGCAGGGCATAACCCGGCAGCGGGTCGGACGCTTGAACCCTCTCCCAGAGCGGGCAGGTGAGGGTGCCGTCGATCGACCGGGCGATGAGAAAACTGCGCTGACCGTACGATCGTCCATGGCCGATCGCGGCATGGATCTCCAGCGGCGTTCCCAGCAACTGTTCCGCGCCGTCAATGAGCAGCGAGATCCCCTTCGAGGCGTTGCTCGCCCCGAGCAGGATGACGCGCGCGGTTGCGGCGGCGGATGTGGCGGTGGATGCAGGGCCGGACATGGACCGGCACTGTAGCGAAAGGGGGCGGAACCATGTCACCGAGCAGCGATCGCCCGAACAACGCCGATCGGTGGGAGCGCGGGTGCCGAGGCACGAAGGCACGGAGGGGAGGCGATCCGGCCGCCATGGCTCGCCTCGCGTGCTCTCTGCGTCCTTCGGGAGCAGCGCAGAGAAAATGGTGCCTGTCCCTCGGCGACTGTCCCTCGAACGCTGTTGTCGAATCGTCGCCAAATCGAGTCGACTTTCGCCAACCCGACCAATCAGGCCCCTCACCGACGTCACCCACCCCTTCATCCCTCAATCACTTCGTCACTCCGTCACTTCGTCAATTCCCCTCCGTGCCTCCGTGCCTCCGTGCCTTCGTGCCTCGCCCTACTCCGTCACTCCGTCACTTCGTCACTTTTCCTTGCCATGAGACGCGCCCCGGCATCTCACGTTCCAGCCGCTCCTTCCGCAGGTAACGGTGACACGCCAGGCAGGAGTGGGTGAGGCTCATGTACTCGGCGAGCGCCGCATCGGCATCGCGCTGGCGGGCGGACCGGGCCAACCGGTCGGCGGTATCGCGGAACTCATCGCTCAGCGCGATGTACGTCACACTGTCGTGGACCAGCCACGAAGCCCGTTCGCTCAGGTCACGCAGGTCGGCGGCGTTGTCCGCAACCTGCGGGAGCTTGTTGACCGCCATGCCCTCCACGATCGCGAACATGTGGGCCATCTTCGCCTGCATGACATCGCTCATATCCACCATCGGGGGCCGGTAGTGTCCGACGTACTCTTCGATCTCGGTCTCCCGGTGCGCCTCGCGCTGCTCGGTCGCCGAACTCGGCGAGGACTCACATCCGGCCACGAACACAACTGCGACCACAACGGCTCCGGCAATCCCGGCGATCAGCAGTCGTGCGCGCTTCATCCGGGGTCGGCTGGTTTCTGGGAATGACATGGACGGGTACTCCTCTTTTTAAGGTAAAGGCGTTTCAGTCAAGTGACCGGAACGGATGAGAGCTTCTCAGCAAAGGCACTCAGGCACGAAGGCACGGAGGGGGGCGAGTCGTGCAACTTTGTTTCTGTATTTGTCTGTCGGGGTTTGAGTCAATCCTTCGCGGAATCGCGGCGATCACCGCATCCGGCGCCGACGGGTATTGTCCCCGGCCGCCGCGCATGGGAAACAGGGCGGTTTCCCCCTTTGGCGGAGGATGGTGAGGGCGATACAACTACCGTTCCGATTCGCCATCGGATGGCCGGCGCATGGTCCGGTCTCCCGCGGCGTTTGAGAAGGAGAGTTCCCATGACCACCCCGTCCGCCACCGCCACGACTCGCCCCACCTCCCGCCGGCCGCCTCGTCATATGCGCTGCTTCGTCATGAAACGCATCGGTGAGGTCGGCATGCTGGAGAAACCGCTCCCCGAGTGCGGGCCGAACGATGCGATCATCCGCACCACCGTCGCCCTCATCTGCACCAGCGATACCCACACCGTCAAGGGGGCGGTCGGAGAACGATTTGATCATACGCTCGGTCATGAGGCGGCGGGGGTCATTGAGAAACTCGGCAGCGCGGTCACCGGCTTCAAGGAAGGCCAGCGCGTCGTCGTCAACGCCATCACGCCCTGCTACCACTGCATGAACTGTCAGCGCGGCTTCACCTCGCAGTGCGGGGGGATGCTCGGCGGGTGGAAGTTCGCCAACGTCAAGGACGGCAACATGGCGGAGTACTTCCACGTCAACGACGCGCAGGCGAACCTGGCGCCGATCCCCGATGCTCTCACCGACGAACAGGCCGCGTACTGCTGCGACATGCTCTCGACCGGGTTCATGGCGGCCGAGTACGCGAACATTCCGATCGGCGGTACGGTGGCGGTCTTCGCCCAGGGGCCGATCGGACTCATGGCCACGGTCGGCGCGCGGCTGCTGGGGGCCTCCCGGGTCATCGGCGTGGAAAGCATGCCGCACCGCCAGAAGCTCGCGCAGCGGTACGGCGCTGACCACATCGTTGACTACTCAAAGGAAGATCCCGTCGAGGCGATCATGAACCTCACCGACGGCGAAGGCGTCGATGCCGCCATCGAAGCGCTCGGTTCCGACCTCACCTTTCAGCAGTGTATCCGCTGCACCCGCCCGGGCGGGGTGATCTCCAACGTCGGATACCACGGCGATGGGGACTACATTCATATTCCCCGCATGGACTGGGGGGTCGGCATGAGCGACAAGACCATCCGGACCGGACTCTGTCCCGGCGGGTCCGAGCGCATGTCGCGCCTGATGCGTCTCATTGAGACCGGCCGTGTCGACCCGCTGCCGATGACCACGCACCGGTTCGGTTTCGACGAGATCGAAAAGGCTTTCCACATGATGGACGCGAAGAAGGACGGCATCATCAAGCCGCTGATCACATTCTCGTAACCCGTGCCGGGAGCCCGGAACCTGATGATGGCCCGGAACCCGAAGATGGCCCGGAACCCGAAGATGAAAAGTCCCCGCTTCAGTCGGGCGAGACGGCCGCCTGGTTCATGATGGCGAACAGTTCACGAAGGTGCTCCCGGATGCCGTGATGCCCTCGGTCCATTCGGACGCCGAGTGACTGCACCGCATCTTTCGAGAACTGATTCTTCGGTTCGGCGGGGCTGGAGGTGTCCACCTCGACCTCGGCTCCCATCACCTCGCCCGCCAACCGGCCCCAGTCGGCCCATCGGGCGTAGCAGTCGACCAGGTTCAGGACCCGCGCCTCGGCCTCCTCGCGGCCGAGACATGCGACGGCTGCGGCGGCCACGTCCTCGACGTGGACGAACTTTCCTCCGCCCGGCCTGGTGATCGCTTCGCCCCGCCGGATCTTCTGCATGAGCTGGAAGCCGTGGGACCGATCGAGCCGCGGGTCGATGCCGTAGACCCCGCAGGGACGCAAGGCGGTAAAGCGCAGCCCGTCGGAGAAGTGCATCGCCCAGAGGTGCGCTTCAATGGCGGCCTTGTACGCGCCGTAAAGGTTGCCCGGCCGGGTCGGGTGATCCTCATCGATCACGCCGTTCCAGCGGGGGCGCATGTCGTGATGGACCGCGATGGTGCTCATGAAGATCACCTGTCGCGGCATGGCCCGCCGGATCAATTGCAGTGAGCCGAGCAGGTTCGTCTGCCAGTGCGCGGCAACATCATGCTCCTTGAGCGGCGTCCAGTCGACACTGTTGTGAATCAGCACATCCGCGCCATCCAGAAGCGCGTCCCAGCATCCCTGCTCGGCCTGTTCGCCGATGACGAACCGATCGACCAGTTCGGTGATGTGGTCACGCCGGCTGCTCGGGCGCACGAGTCCGGTGATCTGATGGCCCTGCTCGTGAAGCTGGCGCGCGAGCACCGAGCCGATAAATCCCGAAACGCCGGTCAGGGCGATACGCATGGGAAGATTCTCCTGTCTGGTTGGGTCCTGAGACGTCCGGGGGGGGTGGAGGCGGGAATCATGGCCACCGGAGCAAGGTTGGTCGAGCGGAACGCCCGACCGGACGATTGAAGGGACGAAATTGAGCCGAATCAATGCCGTTCTTCACCCTTCGGCTCTAGAATGTTCGCGATCATCGGGTCGATTCGGGGGAGGGGGCAGGTTCCCGCCTCCAAACCCGGCGGAGACGGCACGGTTCTTGATCACTTCTCCCGGCGATGATCCCCGCCGACCCCTATGGATAT
>SLDM01000381.1 GCA_007125255.1 Phycisphaerales bacterium | reverse complement strand
GGCCGGTGGTCTGGCTCGGGGCCGCACTGGCGATTCTGGTGGTCGGGGCGGCGCCGGCGGCCGCATTCGCCGGGGAGCCGGCGGAGAGGCCCGCGGTCGCGGCGCCGGAGCGGTGTCCGGTCATCTGCGGCGAGATTCTCCACCACCAGCGCGTCAAGGAGCGCGCGGCGGCCCTCCCCGCGGCGGAGCGCCGGGAACTGCTCCGGCACGCGGGCATTGAACCGGAACGACTGGACGGCGAACTCGGGACGATCTACGTCCGGCGAACACTGGATGAAGCCGAGATCGACGCCTGGCGCAAGCGCGGCGTGCAGATCCACCGCTCCGTGTACATTCCGCCCGTGCCCGGCCGCCATCCCCACGGCTTTTATCTCGCCTCGATCGATTACACGGCGCTGGATGAGCTGCGCGGTGACGAAACGATCGTCCGGGTCACCTCGGCGGAAAAGCGGCTTGAACCCCAGCACGATCTGGCCCTCCCGCTCATTGATATTCCGCCACTGCATCTGGGCGTCTCCGGCATCGGCGCCACCCGCGGTGCGGGCATCCGGATCGCCGTCGCGGACAGCGGCCTCGATCTGACCCATCCCGATCTTCCCGAGCCGGTTGAAATGTTCGATGTCACGACCGGCCACACCTTGGAAGAGTGGAGCACGGATGTTTCCAATACGGTCACCATGCACGGCACGCACGTGACCGGGACCGTCGTCGGCAGCGGCGCGCAGTCGGGCGGGCTCTACATCGGCGGCGCTCCGGATGCGGATCTGTACTTCTACAAGATCGGCAATGACAGCAACGGCAATGCATCCTCGGCGTCCATCATCAAGGCACTCAACCGGGCGGCGGAAGTCGGCGCGGACATCTTCACGATGAGCTACGGTTCCTTCGGCGTGGTCATCGACGGCAGCAGCAATATCTCCCAGGCGTACGATGCCGCGTTCGAAGAAGGGGTGCTCGGCTTCAGCTCGGCCGGCAACGCGGGGGGGTCCAACCGGCACTACTCGGTCGACCTCGCGCCGGGCGAGGAGTCGCAGCACATCACGATGACGCTGCATAACCCGGACGATGAGAATGCGTGGACCCCCACTATCTTCTTCCGCGTCGTCTGGCGCGACGAACCGGATGATGTCGCGCCCAACATCGAACTGGAACTGGTGCAGGGACTCATCGATCCGGGCAACCCGGTGATCCCGCTGGGGGGCAGCGGTGATTCCGGGGATGGGGGCGGTGGGGGCGGCGGGCCATCATTGAACGAGGGAAACTTCTCCATCAGCCCGCGCGACACCAAGTCGCGGGTCTACTCGCTCGATGCCTCCGTCGCCGCCGGCAGTTCGCAGGCGTACACGCTGCGTCTGCGGAACACCGCCGAAGAGGGCGTCACGCCGAAGGTCCATCTCTACCAGACCAGCACGGGCTGGGCGGTCTTCGCCGATGCCGATCCGAACTACACCCTGGGCCGCCCCGCCGATGCCGACACGGCCATGGCCGTCGGCGCCTGGGCGCACCGCGTGGAGTGGATCAATTTCCTCGGCGATTCTTTCAGCATCAACTGGCCGGTCAACTCACCGGCGTGGTTTACCAGCCGCGGCCCGCGCGTCGACGGCGTCCTCAAACCCGAGATCGTTGCTCCGGGGGCGATGATGATCTCGCTGCGCGACGGCGAGTTCGCCAACAACCAGTCCCGGGTGATCTCGAACGACGGCAGCACGGACGGATCCGAACCGGCGGAGTACTACATCGCTTCCGGAACCAGCATGGCCTCGCCCCTGGCCGCCGCCGCCGCCGCGCTCGTTCTGGAGCGCGAGCCGACACTGACCGCGGAGCAGTTGCGTCTTCGCCTCATGGAGACCGCGGCAGAGGCCGGCGCGCCGAACCCGCATGTCGGTTACGGGCTGATCAACCTGGTCGACGCCACGGGTGTGATGCTCGCCGATCTCAATCAGGACGGCGTGGTCGATGTCTCTGATCTTCTGATTCTGCTGGAGAACTGGGGGCCGTGTGGGCCGGAAGCCACCTGTACGGGCGATGTGACCGGGACGGGCGAGGTGAATGTCTTCGACCTGTTCGCCCTGCTGGAGGCGTGGTCGTGACACTACGGGTCCTGACGCAACGGGCCCGAACACGACGGCCGCCCGCCGAATCACGCCGCGATCGAATCCGGTGAGATCGTTGCCGGGGGCATCCAGACGCGGCTGACATCAATGCCCTCGGCATTGATTCGCGTCCCGTGGGCGGAGGCATCGAGGAGCCAGATCTCTTCGTTGACGAGGTACCGGAACTGATGTTCGCCCGGGCCGGGCGTGAGTTCCAGCCGCCAGCAATCCCCGTCCACGCGCTGCATGGGGAATCGCTGTTCGTGCCATCCACTGAAGACGCCCACGACATCAACGCGATGAGCCCCGGGAATGCAGACGGAGAAGGTCAGGGTGCCGTTCGCGTCGATGTCAAGCATGGTGATGCCGCTTCGAAAAGAGATTGGTCACATTGAGGATGGAACCTTGAGGACTTACGATCCAGTGCAACGGGCCCCAGCCCGGACGAAGGTCGTCATCCTCACCATGCGAGTTCTTCGGCAAGCTTCCATTATGCTTTCGTGCCCCCGCCCCGCCGACTTGAGCCGGTCGATCCCGATCCTGCTGTCACTGTTCGGTCTGGTCGGTTCGTGCCTTCTGGTGCGCCCGGCGGGCGCGGATCTGCCCACCGAGTCCGCCCGGCCGATCGCGCCGCGGGGCGGCATCATGATGCTGCCCCTTCGAGAACCCGGCCGTGATGGCCGCTGGCCCTCGGAAATGACCCTCACCCTGCAGGACGGCCGGGAACTGACCGGCCGGGTGGGCTGGATCACGCGTCAGCCGCCCCCTCCGGTGCGCCGCTGGAGCCGCGATCCCCGCGGCCTGGAAGCCCGGGCCGTCCGCCCCGATGACCGTTCGACCCCGGACCGACCCGGCCGCGCGGTGCTGCTGGTGCGGGTGCCGGAGGATGGCTCCGGGTCGATCCGGTTCGGCCCGTCCACCATGCACCCCTTCTGGGTCGATCTGCCGGCGGAGAGTATCGGGCGGGAGGGGGAGGGCTCACCCGCGCCTCTCGCGCGGGAGTGGCGGGATGACCGGCCCGACCCCGATTCACCCTTCGAACACTGGCGCTGGGTTCTCCTGGCGGAGCGTCTGGACCGCCGGGCCCCGGATCCGCCCCCTGCAAAGAACAGTGAAAAGACCCGTGAAGAGACCGGTGAGGAGATCACATCGATGATCGCGCAGCATTTCGCGGACCTCTGGCGGGCGGGGCTCTACCGGATCGAGGCGCGACGCCCGGATCTCGCTTCGCTGCTGCGCGACAACCTGACGTGGATCGGCCGCGACGATGATGATCGATCGATCGCGGTCTGGGTGGCGGCGACGTCCCGGACGAATGAACTGCTCGGCATCCTGCTCCACCCGACGCGCTCGAAGGAGATTATTCTCGACCGCGCACAGGAATGGGCCGATCAGGAGGGCCGGATCGTGACCTGGGTGGTGCGCGAGACGGCCGCGAAAGTCGAACTGGCCCTTCTCAACCCCGGGTTCCGGCGGCGGGTTGCCACGCTCGAGTGGGATCGGCCCGACCAGATTCCCCTGGCGGTGGAGTTGTTGCCCGGCTCACTGACCCATACGACGATCGATCGACCGCCCCGGCCCGAGGAAGGGCCGAGACTCCGCCGGCCGGGCAGCCGCGCGGCCGCACCGGACGAGGACCATCTGGAGATCCGTGTCGGCGAGGAGCAGCGCACCCTGAGCTTCGGCCCGCGCGTTCACGAGGTGCGCCCTCCGGGATTCGTCTTCCCCTCCCTGCGCCCCCCCGCCACGCTCGCGTCGATTCGGCGCGATGACGGCACGACAGTCGACCCCGCCTTCGACATGCTCGCGCAACTGCGAAAGCGCGAAGGACGCTGGGAACTCTACATCGAGTGCCGCCGGCCCACCGACGAAGGTAGCGCCACCACCATCGAGCCTCATCCCGGCGACTCGCCGGACTCGCCGGAAGCGATGCGCCACCGCGAGTCGTTCACGCTCTGGATCGGCGAACCCGAGGCTTCCCGTCAGCCGCGCCTGGTCCTGATCGTCCCCGAGACCGGCCCGGTACGCTTTCTTGACGGGAGTGACCATGCCGGCACGTTCGAGGTCCATCGCCGGCGGTACCGTGATCGCTGGATCGCGCGGCTGGTCCTGCCCGATGAGTGGCTCGATCTGATCGTGGGCGATATCACCTCCCTCGCCCTCGTGCGCACGTTCGCTCACCACGAGGGGCTTGCCGCCACCCCCGGCCAACCCCGGCCGTGGGGTGATGTGCTCAAGGGGATCGACCCGGTCCAGCTCGATCTGACCAACTGGTCAGACCTGTCGCGTTAGAACCGGCTGCCGCGCGTTTCCGGCGCGCGGGCACGCGCCACCGCACACGCCCGAGTCCCGGCCGCCCGCCACCCGGAGAAGTTCTGCCCGCCCATCATCCGGAGGTGTCACTCGGGACGCCCGCTCCCGGCGCCTCTTCCGACCACAGGCGCACCGCGCCGAGCACCGCGACCGCCGCGGTTTCGATCCGCAGGATCGTCTCGCCCAGCGTGATGCGGTGCGCTTCGGCCCCTTCGGCCTCGGCGACCTCCGCCTCGGTAAAGCCGCCCTCCGGACCGATCATGACGGCCACATGTTCGGGCCACGCGTGCCGCGGCCCCAGCACCTGGCCCAGCGCCCGGCCCAGCCCCGCGCCTCCCGGATGGGCGACCAGGAGCCGCTTCGAACCGGTTGCGTCCGCCCACCGCTCCAGCCACGCGCTCAGCCCGGCCGGTCCATGCAGTGTCGGCAGGTGCGCCGAGCGGCACTGTTTGCACGCTTCGATCAGCCACCGCTCGGCACGGACGGCGAACGAAGCCGCCGGCTTCACCACCGCGCGTTCGCACCGCAGGGGCGTGAACGACGCCAGGCCGAGCTGAGCCGCCATCGAAAGCAGCGTCGACTGGCGGTCGCCCTTGGGCAGGGCGCAGGCCAGATGCAGTTGCGGCCGGATCAACGGCCTCGACTCGGTCGATTGAACCTCAAGCAGCACCTCCCGCTGGCGCCCTTCCGCCGATGCCACCAAGGCGTGGGCGACACCGCCGCGACCATCGAACAGTGTCAGGTGATCCCCCGTCTGCAGTCGCCGCGCCCCGAGCGCGTGCCGCGCTTCACGCCCGCTCAACGTGAGCGATGCGCCGGCTTCCGGCAGATGCGGCTGGTAGAACCACGGTTCGGTCATGCAGGTGCTCACTCGGCGCGCGAAGCTGCGGGCGAAGCCGACGCCGGCGCCAGGTAGACATCGTAACGCACCAGCTTGCCGCGAACATCGTGGCTCGGGTTCGCCAGCAGCGGCGGCGCGTGATCCGGCCTCTTGACCACTACGCGTTGCAGCGCGACCCGCCGCGCGACCTCCACCAGGAGTTCGGCATCCTCATCATCACCCGCCACCGCGCGGATGATCTGAATCGATTTCCGCGGCAGGGCGGACGCGCGGCGCTTCGGCGGAAACATCGGGTCGACGTACACCGCATCCGGGGGCGGATCGAGCGCCGGCAGAAGCTCCCGCGCCTCGCCGCGAAGAACTTCTACGCGTCCGCGACCCGGCGGAGCCGCCATGCGCCTGAACGCATCCTCGAGCAGCGCCGCGAGAACCGGCTGCCGCTCGATCACCCGCACGTCGCAGCCCATCAGCGCCAGCCGCAGCGCATCCTCGCCCAACCCGCCCGTCGCATCCACGACCGACGTGACCGACCGACCCAGCGCCCGGCCGAGCAGCTGCTTCCGCGATCGCTCCGGCGCGTGGGCGGCAAACCACGATGCAGGCGGGCGCAGCGCGAGGCCGCGCCCGATCCGGTCACCGGCCACCGCCAGCTCGAGTCCCTCCGGCAGCACCCGAAGTTGCAGCGCACCGGCGGGCACGTGTTCCCCGTCCACCCACGGCAGATCCAATGACGCTGCCAGACGCGCCGCGCGTTCGCGGATCTCCGGCTCACGCTCGCACGTCGTGACCACGATAACGACCGGGATCACGACCGGACTTCTCGGCGCCGACTCGGCCATTCGCGCAGCGTACCCGCCTCGGGGCAGGCTGTCGCGAGC
>SLDM01000371.1 GCA_007125255.1 Phycisphaerales bacterium | reverse complement strand
TTCGTACCACTGCCGGAACGCCTTCTATTCCGTGACGAACGAGGCGTACATCTTTTCCTTTGCCGGCAAGGACTGGTACATCCTCGACCTGAACGGCGCGCTCAACATTCCCGACCTGCTCCAGGAGTACCAGCAACTGCCCGGAGTCGATCTTGCGGTCAAGACCGGCAATGAATTCGGCTTCGGAACACTCGTGTTCTGGGAAGCCTCCAGAGTCGACGACACCGAAGACCACTGGCATTGGCGCGTCCGCTACGGGACCGGCGGATGCCTGGTCAACGGCTGTCCCTGCTACGTCATCTTTGATTTCCTCACGACCCCGGCGGGCGAAGTGAACCTGGTTGATTTCGAAGCGGGCCCGAACGGCCCCGGCTGTGCTGCGCCGTCCAGCCCGCCGGAGCTTCCATGATCGGGCGTGATCAGGCAAGATCAAGTGTCATCCAGCCCTGTCCGGGCCCCGGACGGCAGGAGGCGGGTCACATGCGCATGCCTTCGTACTTGATGCGCTGTTTCTTGCGGCGGGGATCGGCTTCGGGAACGGCGGAGAGCAGCGCTTTGGTGTAATCATGCTGCGGATCGTTGAGAAGCTGCTCGCGGGTCCCGGTTTCGACGATCCTGCCGTTGAACATCACCGCAATGCGATCGCAGACGTGGTGAATCACCGCCATATCGTGGCTGATGAAGAGGTACGACAGTCCGAACTCATCCTGCAGGTCGCCCAGGAGGTTGAGAATCTGCGACTGGATCGACACATCAAGCGCCGACGTCGGTTCGTCGCAGACGATCAGCTTGGGATCGAGGGCAAGAGCGCGGGCGATTCCGATGCGCTGCTTCTGTCCGCCGGAAAACTCGTGCGGGTAACGGTCGACGGCGCTGCGCCACATGCCGCAGCGTTCGAGGAGGTCCTGCACCATCGGGCGGACCTCGCCGCCCCGGGCCTTGCCGTGAACGATGAGCGGCTCCCCGATGATCTCCCCGATCCGTCGCCGGGGGTTGAGCGATCCGCCGGGATCCTGGAAGACGATCTGCATCTCCTGTCGAAGGCGGACCATCTCCCTGCCGGAAAGCTCGAAAACGTTGCGGCCCTCGAAGAGGACGCGCCCGCTGGTGTGGGGGATGAGCCGAAGGATGGTCCGTCCGACGGTGGTCTTTCCGCAGCCGGACTCACCGACCAGGCCGAGCGTTTCCCCGCGTTTGAGTTCGAAACTGATGCCGTCCACGGCCTTGACGTAGCCGACGGTGCGCTGCAGCACGCCGCGGCGAATGGGAAAATGCGTCTTCAGGTCTTCCACCTTGAGCAGGGTCTCGGCACTCTGCGAAGCGGAACCGGATCGAGCTTGGTCGGCCGTCTGGATCATGGGCGATATCGTAGCAGAGCGGCGGTTTCCGAGCAGGCGATCCTGGCGAGGGGGAACACGGCCTGTCCAGTTCGTGATGAGAGGCAGGGAGGGACAGTGACGAAATGACGGAGTGACGGAGGGGTGGGTGACCTCGGGGAGCGTCGTGATCCCGTCATTCCCGCGGGAATCCAGGGGCGCGCCAAGAGCGACCCGTGTACCAATAGCGTCCTGCCCGCAAGGTGCCACGGCCAGAGGGCCGCAGGGAGTCGGCCGTGCGGGATGGAAGGACGATCGCCGGACCGAGGTACGACGCTCAGTCACCACCACTCGATGTCTCAATGCCTCGATCCCCCTTCGTCGCTTCGCCCCTCCGTCGCTCCGTCGCTTCCCCTCCATTCCGTCATTCCCGCGGGAAGCGGGAATCCAGGGGCGCGCCAAGAGCGACCCGTGTACCAATAGCGTCCTGCCCGCAAGGTGCCACGGCCAGAGGGCCGCAGAGAGTCGGCCGTGCGGGATGGAAGGACGATCGCCCGGCCAAAGCTTGACGCCCACCAGACGCCCTCACTTCCCCGGTCACTTAGTCACTTCGTCACTTCGTCACTTCGTTACTTCGTCACTTCGTCACTTCGTCACTTTCTTCCCCCCACCGATTCTCGAACGCCATTGCCCTCTCGGGCGGTGAGCCTGGCTCAGCGCATCCGCATCTGTGCGGTCGAGGTGCTGCCGTCGGGGTTGCGGACCACGATCCGAACGCTGCGGGAGGCCTGGAAATTGATGGTCGCCAGCACGGCCAGAAACTCATCGACGTCCGCGACCGAGGTGTCCATGACGTTGATGATGATCGCACCGGGGCGGATCTGCTGGGCGAGCGATGAGCCGGGGACAAGTTCTTCGATCAGGACGCCGGGGTGGTAACCGAGGCTGAACTCTTCGGCCAGGGCTTCGGTCAGGGTTCGCATTCGGGCGATGCCGAGCGATTCAATCGATTCACGGTGCCGTTGCGGATCGATCTGACCGGTCACGCGTACCTGGTCCAACTGGGCGAGCGGAACGTCGATGGTGGTCGTCTCGCCGAACTGGCTTTGTTGGTCGTACCGCCATACCTCAAGCCCCGCGATATCGTCCGGCAACAGGGAGGTAATGACGGACTGAAGCTGCGAGAGCTGAATGACGGGGGTTTCGTTGACGTGCGTCACGACATCGCCGGCACGAACGCCGGCGACGTATGCCGGTCCGTCGAGATCCACGCGCGAGACGATCACGCCCTGGTGGTAGAACCCCATCTGCTCCAGCATCCGGCTGATGCGCTCATCCAGCGAAACGGCGCGCATCGTCGAGAAAGCGTCAACGAGTTCCCCCGGCAGGGAAACCTGGCGGTGCCGGCCGGACTCTGTTTCCGGGTCAAATCGCCAGACGGTGACGGTCAGCGATCCCTCCGTATCGGCGCCGCGCGCCAGCTCCACGGCACGATCAAATGTCGCCAGCGATTCGCCATCCACGCTGACCACCACATCACCGTGGCGGAAGCGCTCCATGAGGTCCGGGCGGTTCGGATCGATTCGGGAAATAACGACTCCGTTGCCCTGGTAACCGCGGGCACGATACACATCGCGGACGAACATGGTCCGGTCGGCGACGGTGATACCGAGGAAGCCTTTCTCGACCACGCCGGTGGCGATCAGCTGGTTGACGACCGGTTCGATCATGTCGAGCGGGATCGCGAGCCCGACGCCGGAGAATTGCCCTTCTTCATTCCGTTGGCGCGGCGCGGTGGCGATGGCGGTATTCATGCCGATGACCTCGCCGCGATGATTCGCCAAAGGTCCGCCGGAATTGCCGGGATTGATCGCCGCGTCGACCTGGATGAAGTTCTCGTAGCCGGTCGCCCGGCCGAACTGGTTTCGAATGACGCCGACCGAGCGTCCCTTTCCGGAAACCACGCCCGAGGACATGGAGAAGCGGAAATCAAACGGCGAACCGAAAGCGAACACCATATCTCCACGAACGACCGGTTCCCGCACGCTGGCGCGGGGGGCGGCGTGGAGGCGGCCGGAAGGAATCTTGAGAACCGCGATGTCCGTCAGGGGATCTGAACCGATGATCTCCGCCGGCCGGATTTCACCGGTGTAGAGCTGCACCTCGATTTCATCGGCGCTCTCGATGACATGGTAATTGGTCACGATGTGACCATTCTCGTCGTAGACCCAGCCGGAACCGGTCGAGGTCGAAGACGCGCTGAAGCCGCGCAGATCCGGCATGCGGCGCTGCGCGCTGATATGCACTACGCTGGGTTCCATCAGGGTCGCGATGTCGCGGTACGCCTGGTTGACCTGTTCCAGAACATCGTTGTGCTTCAGACGGTCACTGGCCTGCATCACCCGCGCGGAGGTCTGCGCAAAGGTGAGCTCACGAATCGTGGCGGGACCGGCGATCAGGACGACCACGGCGGTGAGCAGCACCAGCACGGTCGGGCCCAGGGTCGAAATTTTCCGCATGCGTGAACTCCCGCTCATTCTGACCTCGGCCCGCAGGCACGGTCACTGCCTCATGATTCGACCCGGAATCCGGCCGGTTTCATCCCGCGCGCCTCGGGCCCGCTTCCCGGGCCGGTTCGAGGGGTGCTTCCCGGGCTCAGACGGTCCCGGCCCGTTCACGGCCATTTCCCGGCCATTTCCCTGCTGGGGACCGTTGCCGGCGGAGGAACTCACCGAGCGGGAATCACAATCGATCCAGACCCGCCGCCTCGTTCTCCTTCATCCGGTAGGGATGCTCACCGAAATCAGATTGGCGAACCATGTCGATCCAACGCTCTGCCGCCTTCACGATTGCATCGCCCATCCCGGCGATCGGACGGGCAAAGGCCGGTTGCCAGTCGGTCAACCCGAACAGATCCTGAGTGACCACGATCTGCCCGTCACAGGCCTCCCCCGCGCCGCAGCCGATGACCGGCACCCGGGACTTCTCGACTATTTTTGCGCTGACCTCGCTCGGACACGCTTCAACCAGCAGAATCGATGCCCCCGCTTCCTGCGCGGCGGCGGCGTCGGCGAGCATCTCCTTCGCTTCCGGCAGCGTCTTGCCAGCCGAGGCGTATCCGCCGTGGCGCTTGGCATGCTGCGGCCGGGAGCCGATATGGGCGACGACGGGTATGCCCGCGCGGCTGATCTTCTCAATCAGCGGCGCGTGGTGGCGATCCACTTCCAGTTTGACCGCATCGGCCGTGCCTTCGGTCATGAAGCGCCCGGCGTTGCGGATCGCCACGGCTTCCTCGGCCTGATAGCTCATGAACGGCATGTCACCCATGACGAAGGTCCGCGGCGCGCCGCGTTTGACCGCCGCGGTGAGCTGAATGAGGAAGTCCAGCGGCGCGTGAATCGTGCTCGGGTACCCGAGGATCACCTCCGCCGCCGTGTCGCCGATGAGCAGCACCGGCACGCCCGCCCGTTCGAGCCAGCGGGCCGTGGTCGCATCGTAACACGTCAGGCAGGCGAACTTCTGGCCGCGCTCCCGCATGCGGTGAAGCGTGCGCAGGGTGACGGGCTTCCGCTCCGCCGGGGCCGGCTCGGGAGTCGTCGCGCCGGAGTCCGCGGGCCGATTCGTCTTGATTTCGGTATCCGTCGCCATGGGAGTAGTGTACCCCACGGACGGAGCCGGGCGGAATGAGTAGGGCATCGGGGCATCGGGGCATCGGGGCAACGAGCGGGTCGCGGCACGGCGTGCCGTTCATCCCCCCTCTCCCTCGGTGCCTTGATGCCTCGGCGCCCTGGTGCCTCCAAGCCGCGGTGAGGCTGTTCGAGCGACCGGCGCCGGCATCACCCCCACTGGTCAAGGAGAATCAGCAGGTCGAAGACATCGACCACGCCATCGCCGTTCAGGTCCGCCGGGCACGCTCCGCCGGTCCCCTCGCAGACCCCCCACTGGTCCAGAAGAATCAGGAGATCAAAGACGTTCACCGCGCCATCGCCGTTGAGGTCGCCGAGCGACGACTCCGGCGCGAACTTGGCGATGATGCTTGCATCACCATCCGGGGTGAAGAAGAACGTGGCCTCACCGTGGGTCTCCTCCAGCACTTCCCAGCCGAGAAAGACGTACCCCTCGGCGGGCTCCGCGGTGAGCGGGAGCGGAACATCCTGGAAGTACACCCCCGTCCACGGCGAACCGAGCTGCGCCAGATCGAGGGAGTTGATTGTCACGGTGCCGTACTCGGGCGTCTCGTTGACGAAGGTCAGCTCCGCCGTTCCGCCGAGATCAAATTGTTCAACGACATGCTGGCGCACAAAGCCGGGCCGCGCTTCGGCGAAGGCAAACAGACTGACCACGCCCCGGCCTCCGTTGTACCAGATGTCGTAACTGGCCGGGCGCCGCCAGCGATGGATCTGCTCCTCGATGAGCGGATCGAACTTCTCCGCCCACGCATCGATGACCCCGGTCGCGTGCGACGTGCTGAACGCGGTGTTGAGCAGCTCCGCCATGCGGTTACAGAACTTGTACCGGAACTGATCGTTGTCGAGCAGATTGCGGAAGATCACCGTTCGCCAATCCTGGATAACGTCGATCAGCCGGGTGAGCGAATTGGTGCTCGGGCCCTCCACGTAGTTGTAGCCGAGATCGGTATCAAAGAGCAGCCACTGCCAGCGTCCGCCTTCGGTCTGCGGGCGCCAGTAATCCTCGTTGCCTCCGGGCCAGTCGTGATTGCGGTAGTAGATCTGGGCCACGTAGTAGGTCACGAAGTTGTCCACGTCCATCTGCGTCTTGACGTACTGGTAGTGCTCGTCGAGCGCCAGGTCATTGCTGCTCACATAGCTCTTGAGGGCGTTGTA
>SLDM01000329.1 GCA_007125255.1 Phycisphaerales bacterium | reverse complement strand
GTTTCTCTCAACCGTCGCCAACTCCCTGGTGATGAACATGAACCCGACCGTCACCAATCTTGAAGAGCGTCTGGATGCGATTGAAGAACAGATGCTCGACCGCGAGGTGGATGATGATCAGTGGCGATCACAGCTCGCGGTCATTCGCAGACAGGCGATTTCGTACCGCCGGCACATTGTTCCCCAGCGGGATGCACTCTCACGATTGTCGCTCACGCCGCCGGCACTTCTGGCCTCGCGCGACCAGGCCGAACTGCGGGTGGCGATGGAGCAGAGCGCACGGGTCGCCGATGCACTTGAAGAGCTGCGCGACCGCGCGGCGGTGACCCAGGAAGAATTGCGGGCCCGGCACGAAGCCCGCATCAGCCGCACCGTCTACATGCTCACCGTCGTTGCCACGATCGGCTTGCCGCTCAGCATCTTCACGGGTCTGCTGGGGATCAACGTCGGGGGCATGCCGATGGAGGATTCCCTGTGGGGTTTCGCCGTTGCCTGTCTCATCATGGTCGCCATTGCCGGCGGTCTCTTTGCGCTCTTCAGGAGTATGAAGTGGCTTTAGTGCCGCTTCGGGACGATCGAGTCGCACTACAACCATCGGTGAGAATCCCGCAGAATATGCGTGCAACCCCGAGCCTCGGAGTGCATAATGGTTCTCTGATCGGGTCGGGGTGGGTCGAGGTGGGGTTCCGATGTCCCCGCCCGCCCCCAAGAACGCAATGTGGAGCGGGAAGCGGACAGCGCGGTGGCGGAAAACAGAAAAAAAACTGAACCTGTCGTTGAGCCGTCGACGCTCCAGAGATCGGGCGGATCCGTCCGGCCGGATGATCCAGTTGATCCGGGCCCGATCGCCTGGCGGGAGGGGCTGCCCTGGGAGTTGATGACGACCGTGATGCAGGAGCTTCGCCGTATGGCGGCGGCCGCCCTCCGGCATCAGAAGAGCGGGCACACGCTGCAGCCGACCGCGATCGTAAACGAGCTCTGGCTGCGCCTGGCCGGGGGCGGTGAGCGACACTTCCCCTCCCGGGGCGATTTTCTCGCCTTCGCCTCCCATACGATTCGAACGATTCTCGTCGATCACGCCCGGCGCAAGCTCGCGGAGAAGCGCGGCGGCGGCGCGCGGCGGACCACATTCATCGACGCGCTCGAGCAGGGCTGCATCACCGAGCCGGATCTGCTGGAACTTGAAGATGAACTGCAGCTGCTGGAAAAGATCCATCCGATGTCCGCGCGGATCATTGAAATGCGTTTCTACGGGGGGATGACGGAACTGCAGATCGCCCAGCGGATGGGTGTGACGGACCGGACCGTACGGCGTCATGCCCGGATCGCCCAGCTCTTCATGCGTGCGCGGCAGCGCGATGAGCATGATGAACCCGGTGAACCCGGTGAACGCGAGTAGATCGATGGCCGGCAGAGCTTCCATCACGGCTGAAGACTACGAACGGCTCTGTGACGTGTTCGATGAGCTGGCGGAGCTCTCTTCGCCGGACCAACGGTCGCGGCTGGCCGAGATTGAGAAAGAGGATGCGCAGCTGGCGGCGATTCTGCAGCGCATGCTCGCCATTGAGAGTGAAAGCGGCGCCCGCAGCGAGATGAGGCCGATCGTCGACCTGGCCGGCGCGTTCCATGAGTCGGATGAAACGGACGAAGCGGAGAATGAGCCGGATTCGCCACTGCTGCCGTCGGCGATCGGGCCGTATCAGGTGCTTTCGCAACTCGGCTGGGGAAGTGTCGGAGATGTGTATCTTGCCCACCAGGCCCAACCCGTGGAGCGTCCGGTCGCGGTGAAGCTGCTTCGTCATTCACGCACTCAGCCGGATTCAAAGCGGTACGCCGTTGAAGCGCGGGCGCTCTCATCGCTGTCCCATCCCGGCATCGCGCAGATCTTTGATGCCGGCACAATGCGTGATGGCCGGCCGTATCTGGTGATGGAGTACGTCGATGGCAAACCGATCGATGCGGTCTGTCGTGAGAATGATCTGGATCGAGAGGCCCGGCTTCGATTATTCATCGACCTCTGCGATGCCGTTCACTATGCACATCAACAGGGGGTCATTCACCGGGACCTGAAGCCCAGCAACATTCTGGTCACACATGATCATCATGATCATGAACATCATGGAAAGCCGCAGGTGAAGGTCATCGACTTCGGTATCGCGCGCCTGACGGGTGAGCTGGCGGATTTTCATCAGACGATGACGATGCATGGTGAATTGCTCGGCACGCTGGCGTACATGAGTCCCGAGCAACTTCTCGGCAGCCGTGTCGATACGCGGGCGGACATCTACGCTCTCGGCGTGATTCTGCATCAGTTGCTGACGAACCGGTTGCCGCATGACCTGGCCGGAAAATCACTGGGCGAGGCGCTCCGCATCGTCTCCAATGAATCACCGACACGTCAGCTGGCCGCCGATCGATCGCTTCGCGGAGATCTCGAAACGATTGTCGGCGCGGCCATGCACCGGGATCCTCGCCACCGGTACGATTCGGTGCATGCCCTGGCTGAGGACGTCGCGCGGCATCTCCGGTTCGAGCCGATCACGATCCGGCGGCCGGGCCACTGGTACGTTGCCCGCAAGTTTCTGCGGCGGAATCGTCTGCTTTCCGCCGTGACCGCCGCGATCCTTCTGCTCCTGGTGGTTGGGGTCTACATGACGGATGATGCGCGGCGCGACGCATTGGCGGCTCATCAGGAGGCAGAGCGGCAACACCTGGAAGCGCGCCGCATGTCGGGATTCTTCCTGCACGATGTCGTGACGCGACTGGAGCGACTGCCGGGGTCGGGGGAGATTCGGCAGAGTCTGATGGCGGAACTGCTGCGCCAGACGCGTGGCTTCATCGATGAGCGACCGAATGACCCGAGCGTGCTTGATGACCACGCCCGGGCATTGATTGCCCAGGCGAATCTGCTTCAGACCGGAACCTTCCCGCGCGATCATCACGGCGCGTGGCCCTACGTCGTGGAAGCCGTGGCCGTTCGCGAACAGCTGGCGGAGCGCTGGCCTGACCATCCTGACTATCAGATGGAACTGGCACTCGCCTACACGCGGCGTGGAGATGTGGCGAGGGATCTGGGCAATCATGGGAGCGTCCTGGCGGATTACCACCGCGCGCTTCAGATCCATCAACGGCTTGTCGAACTCGCGCCGGATTCCCGGCGCTATCTCGACAACCTCTTCTGGGATTACAACCGCATCGGAGCCCGCCTGCACCTGCAAGGCGACTCCTCTGCCCTGGCGTGGCATCAGGATGCATTGAAAGTCGCTCGAGAACTTGAACGCAGGTTTCCTGATCACTACCTCACAACGTACGCCCTGTCCCAGGCGCACATTCACATGGCCGAACAGTACGAGACGCGTGGCCGTGACGAATCGGCACTGGAACACGCCCGGCTGGCGGTTCTTCACGCCGACCGTTTGAACGAGATCTATCCGCATTCATGGCACTTCATGCGCCAGCATCGCCGGGTCGCCCTCGCACATACGAAGATCGTGCAGCAGAGCGGATCCGACGCGGAGAAGCTTGAAGCACTCACCCGGTTCAGGAAGGCGGCCGAGGCGATGCACCAGATCGAGCCCGGGAACAGCGTATGGGCCCGTGACATGGAACGGGCCCGGCAATGGCTGGCGGAACCGGATCGCTGAGTATCCTGGAAGCAGGCCGGGCAGTCGAACCGGCCGCGGCAACGCCACGAACCTCAGACGATGATCAAGCGGCCCATGACGAAAACCGGCCTCCGCACGAAGCGGAGGCCGGCACATGGTTTCGTCGAATCGAACGGCGGGCAGCGGCCGATCTGCCCCAGTCCTCGAGCAGCGCAAGCAGGTCAAAGACGTTCACCACGCCGTCGCAGTTGAGGTCGCCTGAGGCGCACGGCGGAGATGGGTCCACATCGCCGCCGGACCAGTAGCCGCCGGCGAGTTCGAATCCGCTGCCACTCATGGTGCCGGCACTGGGCTGGCCGATGGTGCCGGAGAGCGGGAACGACCATTTCAGGACGCCCGCCGTCGTGCCGGCCAACGAGGACGACCCACACAGATTCCCGAAGCCCCCAATACCTTTCGCGGAGTTTGAAGCGTCAGTCGTTTACAAACACGAAGACGTCGAAACCATCGGCGTCGGCGTCCTCACCATCCACAGCTATACCCATGCATGAGACCGCAACCACATCACGGTTGTCTTCATCGCGACTCTTGTGATCATCAGAAAGGGTGCATCCGAATCACAGGATTCAATACTGCGCATGGTTTCCTGCCAATCTCGCGCGATCTGAACGCGCCACTGGCCCGAAGCAAGTCGTTCCGCGGCGATGTTTGTGAGCCAGGCCTCGGTGAGCTCGGACTCATCCCGCACTCCATTTTGCTCGTAAAGCGCGACGACTAGTTCACGCGCCGCAGCCACCATGGATGCGCGAGCTGTCTTCGCCGCCACATGTTGGCGCTCGACATCAATTCGCAGCCAGACGGCGCACGCGCCAATCAGAACGGCGAACAGCGCCAGTACACCATAGATTCTGCTGTGGCGGATGAGGGTTGCTTCAGCCATGATGACCTTCAATGACTTCTGCTGCGCATAATCTCAACTGGTCGGAAACAATGAATCCAGCACCGAGCGCCTCCTCCAGGCCGATCCGGGCGATCAGGCATGGCGGATCGTCATTCGATCTGATCTGGAACGAGCACTCGACAGTTATGATACGAGTCGAAGCTGGTATGGCCAGGTCACACGACCGCTTCGCCTGACACCATGGATCCCACCGAAAACTCCATCGTCGACTGAATGATCGCGCAGATGAGGAGAGATGGCGAACCAACAGCCTCGTGCTTCCCGGACCTTCGTGAGATCTCCTTGCGGTTGGAGCATCGGCTGGAGTAGTCTGGACCACCACCAACGCGGCCATCAGGAGTCCATCATGGTGAGCACCTCCGAAGCGCGTCCCACCCTCCGCAGAAGTATCGGCAGCCTGGGGTTCTTCTGCCTGGCCTTCGGCTCGATGATCGGGATCGGCTGGGTGACGGCCATGGGGGGGTGGCTCACGGACGCGGGGCCGGTCGGGGCCATTCTCGGGTTCGCCCTGGGCGGCACTCTCATGGTCTTCATCGGACTCTGCTACGCCGAGCTCACCCCCATGCTTCCGGTGGCTGGCGGCGAGGTGGCCTACGCCTATCGGGCTTCGGGCACGGGAAAGGCGTTCTTCTTCGGATGGTTCCTGGCCTTCGGCTACCTTTCGGTGTCGGCCTTCGAGGCCATCTCCATCGGGCTCATCCTGAGCTACATGCTCCCCTGGATCGACGTGTGGCCTCTCTACCAGATCGGTGGAGCCACGGTGTACGCATCCCACCTGGCATTGGCTCTCGTCTTTACCGGCGCCATCACCTGGGTGAACTACATCGGAGTCCGCTGGGCGGCGGGACTCCAGATCCTCCTCACCGGCTCCTTCGTTCTCGTGACGCTCATCTTCATCGTGGCCGGACTCACAAGAGGGGACCTGACCCACGTGGATCCGCCCTTCGCGGCGGTGGGGACGGTCGGGATCCTGGGGGGAATCGCCGCGGTCTTCGTGACCGCGCCCTTCTGGTACGTGGGCTTCGACACCATCGCACAGGGGGCCGAGGAGGCGAAGGGTGACCTGCCGCCCCGGCGCCTGGGAGGCCTCATCCTCCTCTCCATTGTCGGCGCCACCTTCTTCTATCTCATCCTCATCCTGGCCGTCGCCATGACGGGGCCCTGGGAGGCGATCGTGGACGGGCGGCTCCCCACCGCCGAGGCCTTCGGGGCCGCCCTCGGGTCGCCGCTCCTGGTGAACATGGTCCTGCTGTCGGCCCTCATCGGACTGTTCACGAGCTGGAACGGGTTCTTCCTGGCCGGCACCCGGGTCCTCTTCGCCCTGGGAAGGGGTAAGATGGTTCCGGAGTGGCTGGGGAAGACCCATCCCCGGTTTGGAACGCCCTCCAACGCCATCCTCCTGGCCGGCGTGGTGACCCTTCTGGGAGCCATGCTGGGCCGGGGGGCGATGCTCTCGTTCGTTGACGTCGGCGCCGTCTGCATTGCCGTGGCGTTCTTCGGAGTGGCCCACTCCACCCTGCGGCTGAGGAAGACGGCTCCGGAGCTGCCCCGACCCTATCGGCCTCCGGGAGGGCAGCTTGTACCATGGGTCGCGATGGCCGGAGCCTTCTT
>SLDM01000041.1 GCA_007125255.1 Phycisphaerales bacterium | reverse complement strand
GAGCAGGAGGTGGCCGCGCCGCGGCGACTCTCTCCGACGACCTGGGAAGTCGATGGCAACATGAGCGTGCATGACTGGGCGCAGGCATTCGGTTACTCACTCGCGATGCCGCCGGTCTCAACCGTCGGCGGGCTCATCATCGACCGCCTGGGTCGCGCTCCCGAAGTGGAAGATCGGGTGGCGCTGGGCAATCTCGAATTTGAGGTGACTGAGGTAGACCGCGTGCGGGTCGCCCGGGCGCGGCTGACGCTGCACCCGCACACGATCGATCTGCCCGCATCCGGAGCGGAGCGCGATGCCCGTGAACGCGGCGGGAAGAGGGGGGCGTCATGAGCGGCGAAGTGTTCGGCGCAATCGTCCTCGTCGTCATCGGAATCGGGCTCAGCGCGCTCTTCTCCGGTCTGGAGATCGGGTTGTACACCATCAACCGGGTGCGGCTGGCCATCCGCGTCGGCCACGGACGTCGCTCCGCCATCATGCTGCGCCAGGTCATGACGCCGCCCAACCGGATGTTGTCCACCCTGCTGATCGGAAACAACATCGCCAACTACGCCGGCAGTTTCGGTATCGCAGTGATTCTCGACCAACTGGGAATGACCCCGGTCCAGGCGATCCTCACCAACGCCTGCATCCTCGTGCCGCTGCTGTTCATCTTTGGTGAGACCCTTCCCAAGGACTTCTTCCGCACCTACACCGACCAGTGGTCGTATTTCTTCGCGCCGATGCTGTATGGGTGCGAGCGGGTGCTGACCTGGACGGGTCTGAACCCGCTGGTGCGCGGTTTCGGCGATCTCGCCGGACGCCTGCTGGGCGCCGATGACGTGGCAGCGCGTACGGCGCGACAGCGCATGAGCCAGCTCATCAAGGAGGGCACGACCGCCGGATTGATCAGCGAAGCGCAGACGTCGCTTGCCGACCGGGCCCTGGCCATGCGTGAGCTCAAGGTCTCGGGGGAGATGGTGCCGTGGTCCAGCGTCCAGACGCTTCCCGCCGACGCCGACCAGCGTCAGCGCGAGCGGCTCCTGCAGCGCTCGGAGCACACGCGCGTGCCCGTGCTGGACCGGCGCGGCCGCGTCCTCGGCATCGTCAACACGATGGATCTGCTGCTCTCCCCGGAGCGCAGCGTGGATGAGATGATCCGGGAGGTAGAGTTCATTCCCGCGGAGGTGTCGGTCCGCAAGGCGTTGCGGCGGATGCAGGCGAAGCGCACGCCGATGGCGATCGTCGCCCCCCGTCAGGGCGCCACCCCGGTCGGTCTGGTCACCCTGAAGGATCTCATCGAGCCATTGACCGGCGAGATCGCGCCGTGGTAGTTCCACCTCCAGCCGCTCCGCCGGAATTCTCCGGCCGATCGTTCGCGGGTTCAATTTTCACCCCCGATCCGGCCGAAAGCAGGGATGACTCACCGCAGCCGCGGTGTCGGAAAGGTATGGCCATGCTCTCGATCCTGTGCAGGCGAATGTTGCGCGTTCCGCGGCAGCCGGCGGTCTGGGCGATTCTCGCGCTCGGGCCCCTGGCGGCCGCGCCGGCGGCCGAGGATCGCACGATCACTGTTTTTGACGAGGTGCCGATCGATGTCGACTGGGAGCGCCCGCTCGCTTACGAGTCGGAGCACGGCCTGCGGCGGATGCACGGCCAGTCCGTCGAGCGCACCGTGCGATTACCCGATCCCCCGCGTCACATGCGGGATGCCCGGCGCATCATCGCCACCGTTCTCGTCGAGCCGCGGTTGATCGGCGACGGCGCGCAGGTGCGGCCGGGTGACCCCTGGACGCGGCTGGGCAGCATCAACCTGGTGCTCGATGAGGTCAGCGAGGAACACCGGGCCCTGTTCGGCCACGATGAACGCGATGAATCGGGGCCGGCGTCGATCGAGCTGATCCGATTCATAACCCCGTTCGGCGGACCGGCCGTCTATACCGCCGATCTCACTGCGCTCGCGCCGATGCTTCACGGTGACGTGCGCCTGCGGGCGTTCGTCGATACCTATGCGAATCCCGCGTGGGAGTTGACGCTCACGCTCGACTTCACCCGGGAGGGCGTCGGGTTCCGGCGTCCCGCGTTCGCCGCGCCCCTTTTCTTCATGCGGGGCCTCACCGCGGACCAACCGGCGGTCCGCTCGCGGGTGCGCATTCCCGAGGGGCTCGATCGTCCGCGCCTGCGCATTCTCACGACCGGTCACGCCACCGACGGGCGGGGGGGCGATGAGTTTGTCACGCGCCGGCACGTGCTGCGCATCAACGGTGAGACGGTCGCGAGCTGGCGGCCGTGGTCGGAAGGCGGCGGCGAGTTGCGCTCGCTCAACCCGACCAGCGGGCGATTCGTCGTCGGCGACCGGGAGGTCTGGTCGAGCGATCTCGACCGCAGCGGCTGGAATCCGGGTCTGATCGTCGAGCCGAAGCTGATCCCTCTGCCCGAGCTGACGCCGGGTGAACATGAGATCGAACTTCTGGTCGAGGATATTCGCCCCCCTGATCCGGTTGATCCGGTTGATCCGGCCGATGGGGAGAATGCCGAGCCGGGCTACGGCTACTGGCGCATCAGCGCGATCGTCGTCGCCGATGAACCCTGGCCGTGGCCGTAGCGCCCGCCACGGGGCGGCTGCGGCCAAGGGCCATCACATGGTCCGGGGCAGCTTCTCGCGGATGGTCTCGCCGTGACGCTCAAGGGCCCTGCGGACCGCTTCATCTTCGATCTCGGCGATCGCGGCCTCTTCCAGCCATGCCAGCTGGTGCTCGTGGACGAACCCAGCGTCCAGGGTGGTCTCGAGGAGCGTGCGCAGTGTTTCCGGACTCTCCATGCGTTCCAGCAGCGCCCGGGCGACCAGCTCGGCCGACTCATGACGATCCGCGGCAAGCAGTGACGTGTAGAGCCTGCTGCCGGACTCCCTGGTCCACTTCAGCATGCGCTGCTGAACACCCGCGACACGCTCATCGTCCATGTGCTCGGGCAGATCCCGAATCAGGTCCAGATTTCGCAGCTCGCGCTGGATTCGCCTCTGCGGGTTGCGCACCAGCCGGCCCGCTTCGGACCAGCGGTTCCGCGCCACCAGCAGATTGTAGACGGTCGGTTCGAGCTGCCGGACGATCTCTCTCAGCTCAGGGTTGTCCTTGTGCGCTTCGTACCACTCGAGCGGACGATCCTCTTCTCCCAGCGCCTGACTCAGGTGCTTCCAGTCCACGATCTCTTCCCGATCGATTCTCCTCCCCTCACCCATGCGCGTTTCCAGTTCATCGCGCAGTTTCGCGAAGGGTTGGCGGGCGGGTTCGTGCGCTGCGAAGAGTCGCTTCAGATCACCGATGAAGAAGGAGAGGCGGACGCCGTACATGGAGGGAGAGTGCTCCAGCATGTTCTGCCAGAGCCAGAGAAACTCCTCGGTCGCCTCGTCGAGCTGCCGCGTGCGTAGAAGGCGTCGCGCGCTCTCCAGGCGTTGCTGAATGTCCTCGGCGTCCTTCTCATTCGGATCCACCGCGTCTGGCGCTGCTCGCGGGGCGCGGGGCGCGACGGTTCGCTCCCCTTTCTTCACGTTGCCAATCCACGCCATCATGGAGTCCGCATCGCGGGCCCCGAGGATGCGCTCGAACTCCTCACCGTCCCGGTAGGCGATCATCGTCGGCAGCGCCTGCACGTCGTGCTCAAGCGCACGCGTACGCTCCTTATCGACATCGAGCCGGTACACCACCGCGAGCTGGTGGATCAGGGCAATCAGTTCCTCATCCTGCCAGGTCGTCTGCTGCATCCGCTGGCAGGGGGCGCACCACGACGCCGTGGCGTAGACCAGGAAGACCAGTCCCTGATCCTCGGCTTTCCATCTCGCCTCGTCATAGGAGAGCTCCGTGAACGCTCCGCATCCGGCCGGCTCATCGGC
This sequence comes from Phycisphaerales bacterium, assembly GCA_007125255.1. Taxonomy (GTDB): domain Bacteria; phylum Planctomycetota; class Phycisphaerae; order Phycisphaerales; family SM1A02; genus SKZB01. The sequence goes on along the minus strand of SLDM01000041.1, from coordinate 2,332 downwards.
AAGGGTTCCGGCGGGGAGCAGGAGAAGACTCAGCGCCAGACAGGCAAGGGTGAGAGCGCGGGGCCGGTGACGGGACTTCTGGAACATGTTTCACTCCTCATCTTCGCCTGACGGTTGTCTGGCCCAGGACTGTTCCAGGACTGGCCCAGGTCTGGCCCAGGTCTGGCCAAACGCCGGCGGGTCTCTGGAGGCCGCCCGGATGAAATGCGCGGCCGGGACGCAGAATCTGCAACACGATGCGATATTCACCATACCACATGGGTTCCGCCAGTCGAAGGAGAAGAAGTGCCGCCGGGGGCCTCCCGGGTCGTGCCCGGCGTTCAACGGCCCCTCCAGAAACGCGGTGGAGTTGCCACGCCGGAGCAGTTCGCGGATCATGCCCGGTTCACATTCGGTGTCGAAACGGCGCGGATGATTCGATCGGGGCCGCGTTCCCACCTGAAAAGGACTGAGCCGGCGGTGCCGCACTCGGGCCTTCCCATGAGGACGATCGTTGGAACGGAAGAAGTTTGAGAATCTCGCGCTCGAGCACCTCGATGCGGTGTACCGCATGGCGATGCAGCTCGCCCGGCATCCGGAGGAGGCTTCGGATCTAGTTCAGGAGACCTATCTGAAGGCGCTGCGGGCATCGGCCCGGTTCGAGGAGCAGGGCGGGGGGATCCGCCCGTGGCTGTTCAAGATTCTCCACAACGTCTTCTACACGCATATCAGCAAGACCCGGCGGCGGCCCACTCCGGTGGAAAGCTTCCCGGAGGCCACGACCCGGATCCCCCAGCCGAACGAACCGGAGCCGGCGTGGGATCTCGAGGCGCTCGACTGGGAGCACGTGGACGAGCGGCTGAAGGAGGCGATTCATCAGCTCAAGCCGGAATATCGGTCCGTCCTGCTGCTCTGGGGTGTCGAGGGTCTGAAGTACCGGGAGATCGCCGAGATCCAGGAGGTGCCTATCGGAACCGTGATGAGCCGGCTGCACCGGGCGCGGACACTGCTCATGGAACAATTGTCAGATTTTGCCGAAGAAAAAGGGCTGAAGGGTGGTTCTCCAGACAGTCCGTGAACTCAGGGACCCCGGCCGACCCAGGCCGTTCCCGTCCGTCTCATCCCGGCATGCCATAACCCGACGGGCGCCGTCGGGAATCGCCCCGCGGAACGCCGGCCCACGCCGGCCCATGCCGGCGGCCGACCGCCGACCGCCGGTTCCCGCTCCGTCCGTTCCTGATCTGTCTGAATCCTGACCTGCCTGAATCCTGACCTGCCTGAATCCTGACCTGCCTGAATCCTGACCTATTTGAAAACAGCCACGACAAGCCACGCACAGAATTACCCTCAAGAGTCAGAGCATCTCCGGGACCGAACGACCGCACGTATTGCAACCAGCCAGCCCCACGAACCTGAGCCATGACGCACCAGCCTGACATCTCGCGACTGCAAGCCTACTGCGACGGCGAACTCGACGCCGCCGAAAGCGAACAGGTCGAACAGTTCCTGGACGGCGACGAAGAGGCCAGAGCGTTCGTTGCCGCCATCGGCCAATTGCGCCGGTGCGTCGGCGACACGTTTGCCGACGTCACCGCACCCGAGGACCTCCGGGCGCAGGTGCGGGCGATGGCGACGGCCGCCGCGGAAGACCACTCCGACGCGCCGGCCGGGATGGCCGTGGCGCCTGATTCGCGCCGGCCCGGTCCGATCGACTGGATCATCGAGTACTTCCGCCGCCCGAAACAGATCAGCTTTGCCGCGGTCGCCGTGGTCATTCTGACCATCGCGGCGGTGATTGCGGTGGGAATGTTCGGCACGCCGATTGACAATCTCCCGTCTCAGCGCTCCTCGCTCGGCACGCCGGCGAGTGACACCGCGCAGTGGGCAATCGTCGAGCACGATCGCTGCTCGATCGACGAGGAGCACTTTGCCAGCAAGTTCTCCTGCCAGCAGATGGATCAGGCCGCCCTCAAGCTCAGCGAGTTTTTCGACGTCGATCAGGCGACCATTTTCGATCTGACCGATCTCGGCTTCGAGTTCGTCGGTGCCGGTGTCTGCGAGAATCGTGAGCGCGGGCATTCGGCCCATCTGATGTACCGGGCGACCTGCGACGAGACCGATTCGCGCCGCCAGGTCAGCATCTTCGTCATGCGAACCGACCAGGTGGCGGTGTCGGGCGATCACCGGGCGGCCGCCATCGGGCAGTGGAGCCACGTGCACACCGGCGAGCGTTGCCGCAAGCAGGTTCTGCTGACCAGCGATTCGGAGCTGGCCTATTTCCTCGTCTGCTGCCGGCAGGATGACACCGTCGAGGTCGCGGCGCGGATTGAACAGACGATCGCGCGGCGATAGG
>SLDM01000402.1 GCA_007125255.1 Phycisphaerales bacterium | reverse complement strand
CCACACCGTCATCGTTCAGATCCTCAGGGCAGCCGCGGCAGGAACCCCAGGCATCCAGAAGAAGCAGCAGGTCGAAGACGTTGACCACACCGTCGCCGTTGAGATCACCCGGGACGTCGTCCCCGGGCAGAATGAACGAGCCGGGACCGGTGACGGTGTTGGTGTAGGGCTGGCCGGGCTGGGTGGATGACCATTGGGAGACGACGAGGTAGTAGGTCTCCTCTTCAAAGAGCATCGCGTCGATCCAGCTCGTTCCCTGCGGCGCACCATCGGAACCGAAGCCGTTGCCGAGTCCGTAGTCGATCAGGCTCTCGAGCGGGTTGTCGGGATCGAACCCGCCGCGGTAGAGGTAGGCGAAGTTGTTGCCGGTGGGCACGATGCTTTCGATGAAGTATCCGCCGGAGGTCTCGACGGTGAACTCCATCGCTTCGTAGACGACCGGTCCGAGGCCGGAGATGCCGACGATCGAGAACGGCCGCATCCACGTCGGCCCTTCCGCGACCGAGCCATCGAAGGTCTGGGTGACGGTATCGGTCGCGCTGGTGAGGTGGAGCTCGACGTTTTCCAGGCCGGCAATCCAGGGGCCACTGTCGAACGAGGTGAACTCAAACGTGTAAAGACCGGTTCCGGGGGCGGCGCGGAAGCCGCCGTCGCTGTAGTCCTGCAGCGGGTAGTCGGCGATACTGATCTCGCCGCCGATCGGATCCCACGTGAGTGTCTCGCCGTTGGGCGCCGTAACGGTCACGCCGAAGTCGATCGACCACGGCGCCACGCCATCCTGTGTATCGGCGACGATCGCGGTCCAGAGACCGGTGAACCCGACACCGGTGACGGTGGTGTCCACATCGAACTCGACCTGGATCGTCGTGCCGGCGGCGCCGACCTGGAAGTCATCGACCTCGACGGTGGCGACGAGGGCTTCGCCGGCGAAGGCGTGGCCACCGGTCAGAATCAGTGCGCCGGTGAGCGTGGGAACGCCGGTAAGCACGGGAAGGAAGGTCGAGCGGAGGATCCAGGTAAGTCGTGGCGGCATGGGCGGGGGACTTTCGGAAGGTGTTCTTTCGGGAAAAAACTCGGGCCGCCGCCCTCCCCAGGGAAACGAGACCGGAAGGAGATCCGGATGGGAATCAGGATCGAAGCCAGGTTGGAATCGCGGTCGGGGGCGGTGGGGCGTGTGAACACCTTGTGATCCGGGAAAAGCGTGGCCGCGGATCGCGCAAAGCCCGGACTTTCTCCGAGATCGATCAGGTCTCATACCAATCCCGGATCAGATTCGGGCGTGTTGGCGATTCACGCGGAGGACACAGAGGATGCGGAGAGGACGCGAAAAAGGGGTGAGAAGTCTCGCTGGCATGATCGATCAGGAATGTGCTTTGAGTGACCGGCAAGGTTGAGAAGGCCCGGCAACGGCACGAAGGGTTCGGCGGGGGGGCTGGCGCCTCCATTCTCCCACTTCGTTCCTTCGTCACTTCAGTACATCGCTCCTCTGCCCTTCTCCGCGCTCTCCGCGTCCTCCGCGGTGAATGCTTTGCTCACCCGGATCTGACCCGAAAAACGTCTCATTCATCGCCGATCGGCAGGGGATCGGCCGCTTCGCCCTTCGTCCAGGCGCGGATCTTCGGCAGGAGAACCTCGCGAATCAGGATCTTCAGGCACGCCGCGGTCGGGACCGCCAGCAGCATGCCGTAGATCCCCATGATCGATCCCCCGGCCAGTACCGCGACCACGATCGTGACCGGATCGAGATTCGTGACCTTGCCCGCGATCGTCGGCGTGAGGACGTAGCTCTCCAGCAACTGCACCGCGGTGTAAACCAGCGTGGGGAAGAGCAGGATCTGCCAGACCGGCATGGCGAACCCGGTTCCCGGCTCGAAGCTGTAGGCCAGGAGCATGCCGACCGCCACCGGCAGGCCGATCACGCCCAGGTAGGGCACGATACAGAAGATGCCGGTGACCAGTCCGATGACGATCGCGTACGGCACGCCGCAGAGGGACCAGCCGATCGCGAAGAGCACGCCCATGATCAGCCCGATGGTGAACTGGCCGCGCACGAACGCCGCGATCACCCGGTCCATCTTGCCGAGCAGTTCCAGGGTGCGCGACTTCTGTTTCTCCGGCACGAGACTGCGGCCGAACTCGGTGATCCTCGGAAAGGAGATGCTGAAAAAGAAGAAGTAGAACGGAATCAGGAAGAGGATGAACCCGATGGTGATCAGCCCGCCGATAAAGCTCATCACCGCCCCGGCCCCGCCCCGGGCCACGCCGAACCAGTTCGCCGGTCCCCAGCCGGTGCCGGCTTCGGGCCGTTCACCTTCGGTGTCGCGTTGCCGCAGCTCATCGCGCACGATCGCCCGCAGACGTTCCTCGGTCAGGCGTTCCTGAATCAGTTCCTCGTCGAGATCCTCAGCTGCCTCGGCCTCTTCACCGGATTCCCGGGCCAGGGCTTCCTCGTCGGATTCGCGATCGTCCTCATCGCTTTCGTCCTCATCCTCGGCCCTCTCTTCGGCTGGCACCCACTGTTCGAGCAGTTCCTCCAGCGAATCCTCCTCGTCGGCGATCGGTTCGGGAAGGAGCCAGTTGAACCACTGTTCGAACTGTTCCCGTTGCGTCTCGGGGAGAAACTCCTGCAGCGCGACGAGGCGTTCCTGCATCCGCCCTTCACGGATCTCGTTGATGAGCTTGTTGGTTTCGTTGATCAGCACGCTCGCGACCAGGAACACGATCACCACGAGGATCGTGCCGACGGTGGCGAGCAATCCTCCGACCGCGACGGGACGGGAGATCTTCGGATGTCGCGTCATCCACGCGACCAGCGGCTCGAAGAGGTACGCCAGCAGCAGCGCGACCAGCAGTGGAACGGTGATGGAACGCATCGCGTACCCGAGCCAGACCAGCGCGATCAGGGCAATGACGAGAAGCACATCCCGCACCGCCTGAAACTGCCAGATGTGCAGTTTCGCCAGTGCCGGCGCCTGGATCATTTTCGAATCGGTCGGGCCGTTCCCCATGGCGAAAGCGTACCGGGCCCGGTGGGGGACGCAAGTTGAGTTGCGGTTCTTCGCCGGTGGTTGCGCGCCCAGAGGAAAAGCGACGAAGCGACGGAGGGGCGAAGCGACGAAGGGACAGCAGGCATGCAGCAGGGTGTAACGAACAGAGACCGACGGGCGTCGGCCGTGCAAGTATGGAACGACAATCGCACCGCCGAGGTCGCTCGCCCCGCGCCAATTGCGCCTGATTTACAAAACGGATCCTTCGCGCCCCCTCGATCCCGCGCTACCTTAATCCTACCCTTCGTCGCTTCGCCCCTCCGTCGCTCCGTCGCTTCCTCCAATCACGCTTCCACACGACAGGTCAGATGGGCGCGCAGTTGTTCGCGGCTGAACGCTTCCTGGAAGTTGTACACCGCGCGGAAGTCATCGATGGTGTCTTCGTCGGTCTTGCTCATCAGCCCGGCGTCGATCATGGCGAAGACGATGCGACCGAAGTCGTCCGTCCGGTGAATGTTCCAGTGCCCGAGCACGGAGGGCGCCAGCATGCCGTACTGGTCGATGGCGTAGTCACGCAGTCCCAGACAGAGCTGTTGTCCGGTGATGTGCTGGCTGTCATCGGGAAGTTGCCCGAGATCATGAACGTCGCCCTGCGACTGTTCAACCGTGTAGCCGAGCCCTTCGCGCACGAAGTTGTACGCCGCGAGCGGATACGGTCCCGCCTTGGAGAGCATCTCTTTCAGGTTGACTTCCGGTTGCGACATGACGGGGTATTCTAGCTCGGTGCCGGTCCGGGTTCCCGCGCGACCTTCTTCCCGCCGCGGTGGCGGGCCCGAGGTGTTGAGCGCGTCTCGTGCGGGAGCATCATATCGGCCGGTGCCACCGGAAAAGCGGAAAAATAAACGATCCGCCCTTTCCCGCCCCCGCCGCGGGAACGGCGTTTCAGGGCCGGGAGACATGTCGGCACCCATCGATGAGAAAGCGCAGCGGCTTCTCCGCCCAGCTCCCGGCGGAGGCGACCCCGATGCGGGGACGAGACCGGATGCGCCCTTCCCCGACCGGCGCGGCGGGCTCGATCCAGAGTTGCGGATGCGTTCGCAGATCGATTCCGTCGAGTGCCCGGTCGATGTTCAGCGCCGCGGTGAGCCGGGCGGGGCCGGAACAGAGCTCCCGGTCACGCCGCGCCGCCGGCCGCCGGGTTCGCATGATCTCCAGGCCCTCCTCCGGCGCGAGCGCCCGTAGCAGGACGGCGGTTCCCTCTCCCGCGCGGCCGCAGACGGCGTTCAGACAGTAGTGCATGCCGTAGATGAAGTAGACGTACGCATGACCGCCGGCGAGGTACATCGACTCGTTCCGCGCGGTGCGGCGCCCGCCGTAGGTGTGGGCCGCGCGGTCATCCGCGCCGAGATACGCCTCGGTTTCGACGATGATCCCCGACAGGCGATGGCCGCCCTCCAGGCGCACCAGTCGCTGCCCGAGCAGCGAGCGGGCGACGGTCACCGCATCGGCGTCATACGCCGTCCAGCGTTCGGGGGATGGGTTCCGCGGTCCGGTCATGAGGATCGGTCATGGAGATCGGTTATGAAGAGAGGTTGCGCGGACGGTCGGGGGAAGGCTCATCGCCGGAGCCCGGCGCGGCCCGAACCGGCGCGGTCGCGAAGAACTCGGCGCGGTCCGTCGGGCCGACGATCCACTCCGGCGCTTCATCGCGCAGGAGCACCTGCGCCAGCGGATCGCGCGCGTCGTTGACATCGAACGGCAGGGCGATGATGCCGAGCGTGGCGCCGGCACCAGGTTGCAGCGTGGCGGCCGAGGGCTTCAGTCCCAGCGCGTTCGCCCCGTGGGTCGTCGCCATGGTCAGCAGCCGGTGCGGATCGGTCCGGTCACGGCGGTAGAGCAGGCGCATCTCATCGAGGACGCCGATCCGGTCCGGCGTGTCGAGACACACCAGGCTGTCCGTACCCAGCGCGACGGGGAGACCGAGATCGAGCATCTCCCGGTATCGGTGTTCCGTTCTGCCCTCACCGTGGTGCCCGAAGTAGGCCGTCGCGCGGGGACAGTAGACCACCCGGCAGCCGGTGGACGCCAGCAGTTCCAGCTCCGCCCGCTCCGCGTAATTGACGTGCGCGAGCAGCGCGGGTTGCGCCCGCAGCACTTCCATGAGGTGGCGGACCGGAGGGTGGCCGGAGACCCGGATCGACTCCTCCCAGAGTCCGAAGGACTCGAGCATCTCCCGGAAGGGACCGGTGCCGGCCGCGGTGAACTCCACCTCCGCGGGCGTCTCCGCCAGATGGGTGGCCAGCGGCAGCCCGGTCGCGGCGGCGCGGGCGAAGGTCGCGAGGGAACAGGAGTATGGGGCATGGGGCTGCAGGCCGAAGCGCGTCCGGCCCGCTTCGTCTTCCTCATCGATCTGCGCCCTCAGGCGACGCAGCGTCTCGGGCACGGAGGCCTCCGACCGGCCGATACCGAAAAGCTCGAGAAAACTCACCCCGGGCATGCCGGCTTCGCGCATGGCCCGGCCCGGCGCGAAAGAGGCCATCCCGGCGATATCGCCGACGGCCCCCGTGCCGCCCGCGCGGGCGAGTTCCAGCCCCTGCCGGACGGCCTCGGCGATCGCGTCATCCTCGGTGCGCCGCTCCGACCGGATCAACTCGATCCACTCTCGGAAGTCGCCGGAATAGCTGCGGGGGCCGAGATGGCTCAGGTCGAGATGGGCATGGGCATTGACCAGCGCCGGAAGAAGCAGGTGGCCGGGCCTCTCGATCCGGGTGACCGCGCCGGAGACCGTCGAATCGTTGGCGGTGGATGCGTTCCTGCGGTTCCGCTCCGCCGGGCCGGTGGAGGGCTGTTGACGGACGTCGGTGATCCGGCCATCGGTGAGCTCTACCAGGACGGATCGCCGCGTTCCGCCGCGGGCGTCGGCGGCGGCTCCGGCGAAGATGTACTCGTGGGAAGCGGACATGGCGGGATGCTCATGAAAGAAGCGGTGAGATGCCGATACGACCCCGGGCGTGATTCGACGCTCCGGGCTCGTTTCGCATAGCATAGAGCCTTGTGGCGTCGGGACTTCCTGCCGACCAGAAGAGAAAAACGATCGACGCTCCCTTGAGGATAACCCCATGAAGCGCACCTCCACCCGCCTCATCGTGACCCTGCTGGCCGGCCTGCCCATTCTGGCCGTCGGCTGCGTTCCCCAGGATCGGTACGACAGCCTGCTTTCGGCCAACCGCTCGCTCGAAGAGCAGCTCAT
>SLDM01000397.1 GCA_007125255.1 Phycisphaerales bacterium | reverse complement strand
TCCGCGTCCGAACCGGGGAACGAACGAGCGACATTCCGGCAGAGATCTGTGATCAACGTGCGAGGAGTCACCTCCGACTGCACAGGGGCCTCGGACGCGATCGCATCATGCTGCGGAGTGATCTTGATGTGTTAAGGTGGGGTGGTAAGCGTGCCCGCACAATGTGCCACGCCCGAACGCAGGCCACATTGGCCCCCGGCACTCCTGAATCCTGTTCTTCGAATATGAAAGAGCGGTCGCTCCCGCATGTGCCCGCAGTGATGCCAGGCACTCGGAGCATTCCGAGTACTTCATTGTACGACCGATTTTTGCTCGTGGTTGCGAATCTTGCGAGAATTGAACCTTTCCCGGAAGGTCGCGCGTACGATACGCTCTTTTCGGACACGGCCGCCTGGTGTTGCGATGATGTTCGGGTGACACGGAATACCCGACCGGTCGAAGCCGATCAATATCAACCGGCCTGGGGCGAATGGTGCGTTCGTCCAAATCACCGAGCGTGTCGCAGTCGGTATCGCCAGACGTATCGGCCGGGCTCGGATTGCGAAAGAGATCGAATGCGCAAGAGTACAACGCCGAGTGAAGCGATCATCATTGGCGCCGGGCCGATCGGCCTGGAAACGGCGGTTCAACTGCGAAGGCGACATCTCGACTTCCTTCACTTTGATGCCGGCCAGATCGGTCAGGTGATTGCCGATTTTCCCCCGCTGACCCAGTTTTTCAGCTCCAACGAGCGGATCGCCATCGCGGGCGTGCCGATCCCCTCAGCCACGCAGGCGAAGTGCCGGCGCGAGGAGTATCTTGCGTATCTTCGCGCGGTGGCCGATCAGTTTGATCTGTTCGTCAACACCTTCGAGCGGGTCGAGGCCATCACGCGGGTTGACGATGGATTCGGGCTGCGTACCCGCAAGCTTCACGGCAAAGAACGTATCCATGAGACGCGAAACGTCATCCTCGCCACCGGCGGGACCGCCTCGCCGCGCGAACTGAAGATCCCCGGCGACGACCTTCCACACGTGACCCACGATCTCGGTGACATTCACCAGTACTGGCGCGAACGCGTGCTCATCATCGGGGGCAAGAACTCCGCCGTCGAAGCCGCCATTCGATGCCACTACGCCGGCGCCAGGGTCACGATCAGTTACCGCGGCCGCGCGTTCAGCCCGCGCATCAAGTACTGGCTGCGGCCGGAACTGGACATGTTGATCAAGAAGGGGGCGATCGACATGCGTTTCAACACGATCCCCACCCGCATCACCCCCACACATGTCACGCTGGCGTCCACCGAGGATGGCCGACAGGGCGAGACGATCGATCTCGAAGCGGACCGCGTGCTCGCGATGATCGGTTACCGCGCGGATATGTCTCTCTGCCGGATGCTCGGCGTGGAGTTGAACGGCGACGCGGAAGTGCCGACATTCAGGGAAGAGACCATGGAGACGAACGTTCCCGGTGTGTACGTTGCCGGAACGGCCTCCGCCGGGACGCAGTCGGGTTTCCAGGTGTACATCGAGAACTCGCACATCCACGCCGATCGGATCGCCCGCGCGATCGCCGGCGAGGCGCCGCCACCGCCGCCGAAGCCGGTGATTCTGGCGGAAAGCTGATCGATGGCCGGCACCGGAGACGTTGCCATGAGGTGCGCTGGTTGCCGGTTGCGAGAACGTCCCTAATGTATGCGGCATGAAGCCGATGCTCCGACACGCCGCGTTCCTCGCCCTTCTGCTGGGAGTTGTCTTTGTCGCCGGACCGCTGGTCCTCGGGACTGCGGTGGCCGCGCCGCAGGCCGGTGTGACTGACGATGCGCCGAATCAGGATGAGTCGGACGACCCCGACCGGGAGAGCGAAGAGGCGGCCGGCAACGCGATGCCCTCTCCTGACGAGGTCAACTCGTTCGTCGATCAGGTGACGACCGTCTTCGACAAGACGCCGTTGTGGGCCTGGCTGATGCTTGCCGGCTGCATCTTCGGGGGTGTCGTACTGGGCTGGTTCGCCAAACTCGTTCTCGGAGGGATTGCCAAGCGGCTGAAGGGGGACTCCTGGACGGTTCGTTCGCTCTTCTTCGAGGATGCCGCGTCACCGGCGAGTCTCGCCTTCACCACCCTCGGCATTGCGGTTGGACTGCGGTTTCTCGAGATGCCCGAGGATCTCCATGAATTCGCCCGGAACGCGGTCACCTTTCTCTACACGCTCTCCATCGGCTGGTTCATCTTCAACCTGGTGGACATCGTCGATGTCGGTCTGCGCCGCGTCACCGAAGCCAGCGCGACGAGGTTGAGCGGCCAGCTCGTGCCCCTCATCCGAAAAGCCCTGCGCATCTTCGTCATCGTCGTGTTCGTCCTCTTCATTGCGCAGAATGTTTTCGGTGTCGACATCACCGCGTGGCTGGCCGGTCTCGGTATCGCCGGCCTCGCCGTCTCCCTTGCCGCTCAGGACTCGATCAAGAACATCTTCGGATCGATCACGGTGATGCTCGACAAGCCCTTTGCCGTGGGCGACCGGATCATCTTCAGCGGGACAGATGGGTTCGTCGAAGAAGTCGGCTTTCGCTCGACCAAAATCCGCACGTTCACCGGCCACCTGATCACGGTGCCGAACATGAAGTTCATCGACGGTACGGTGGAGAACGTCTCCGCGCGGGCGTTCCTGCGGCGCACGCTCGACGTCACGATTCCCTACGACACCTCCTCGGAGAAGATCGACGAAGCGGTACAGATCATCAAGGACATTCTCGCAGCCGACGAGATGACCGAACCGTTCCGGCTTGAAGAGCGCCCCCCGCGGATCTACTTCAACGACTACAACGCCGCCAGCCTGAATATCTCGGTGGCGTACTGGTACTTTCTCGATGCGGAGAAGGGCCACGACTGGTGGGGGTTCCTGGCGTACAACGAGCAGTTCAACCGCCGCCTCTTCAAGGCGTTCACCGAAGCGGGTATCGGCTTCGCCTTCCCGACCCAGACGCTTTACCTGGCGGGTGATCCGGATCGCCAGCTCACGGTGCGCTTTCAGCAGGACCGCGCGGACCCGCAGGGCCAGGGGAATGGCGCGTCGTTGCCGTGAGGGGGCGTGAGGAGGGAGCGGGGCGGGACCCTCAGGGGTCACCGGCCGTTTCCGAGGCCGGAATCGCGATGGGCACCAGTCGGCGCCGGCGAATCTTTTCATTGCCGAGCTGGCCGCACGCGCCCATCAGCGATCGTCCCATCGTGCGGCGCCGGGTGACGAACAGCCCGTGCCCGATCAGCCGGTCCATGAACGCGCGGACCGCCTCATCGCGCGGCGCGGGCCAGGGCGAGTTCCGCCGCGGGTTATAGGGAATCACGTTGACCGTGCAGAGAAGCGGCTGGAGGTACGCGGCCAGTTCATCCGCGTGTTCCAGCGCATCGTTTACTCCCGGGATCACAACGTACTCGATCAGAATCCTTCGGGTGTTCCGCGCCGGCCACTCGAGCATGGCTTCGCGCAATTCCGCCATGTTCGTGGCCCGGTTGATCGGCATGATCCGGGAACGAATCTCATCGTTCGGGGCGTTGATCGACACCGCCAGTTGCACCCGGCGGAAGCCCGGCTCCTCGGCCAGTCGGCGCAGCTGGCGAATGCCCTCGGCGCGGCCGACGGTGGAGACGGCGATCTTCGATGAAGCGATGCCCGGGCCGTTGTGGTCGGCGAGCACGCGAATTGCGCCGAGCACCGCATCGAGATTGTCCATTGGCTCACCCATGCCCATGTAAACGATGTTGTTGATCGGGGTGCCGAAGGTAAAACGGGCGGCATGCCATTGCCCGACAATCTGTTCAACGCTCAGGTTGCGCATCAAACCCATCTGCGCGGTCTCGCAGAAGGTGCAGCCCATTGCGCAGCCGATCTGGGATGAGAGGCAGAGCGTGTTCCGCGCCCGGCCGGTGCGGCCGGCGTAGGGCAGAATGACCGATTCGGTTTCGAGCTGCTCATCAATCCGCAGCGTGAACTTCGTCGTGGCGTCCTCGCGTTGTTCACCGCCGATGACCGGCGCGGGCGGTGCGATCCAGTCGGCGCCAGCGCGACCGTCACGGAAGAAAGCGCGGTAGAGTTCCATGGCGCGGCCTTCGCGCACGCCGCGCTCGGCCGCCGCAGCGAGGAAGGCCGGGCTGGTCAGGCCGAGCGGGTTCAACCGGTCGGCCGAAGCGGGTTGTTCGGCGTGCATCAGACCCATGGGACAGAGGCAGATGGTAGGCGGTTGCGTCAGGCGATGAAAGAAGAAAGGATCGTCGCGCTCAGCCGGAGGGGCCGGTCCGGTCCGGCCGGTTACGCACCGTGCGGGCCGTCATGTGCGGCTCGGCGAGTTCCGGTTCGGGATCCACATCATCTGCAATCGAAACGGGTTGGTTCCTGCCGTAGATGAAGTAGATGTTCCGCCAGTACACGAGGAAGCCGAAGGACTGCCCCAGCATGCCGACGATATCCCACCGCCAGATGAAGTACCCCAGCAGCATGCTGGCACCGGCGATGCTGCACCACCAGAAGGCGGGGGGCACCACCGACTGGCCCTTGCGTTCGCTGGCGATCCACTGCAGGCCCATGCGGCAGAAGAACATGAACTGCCCGGCGAGGCCGAGCCCGACCCATGCCGCTTCCCAGCGACGATTGATATTGAGCAGGCGCATCCAGCCGGGTATGGCCTCGGCGCTCTCGGCCAGTAACAACAGATCGAACATGGTTCAGGTTCCCGCTGGTTCTCGATCCGGCTCGGCCCCATCTCGGGCCGGCGCGGTTGATGAGGTCTCGTGGGCCGGGGGCGTCAGTTCGGTCGCCTCGACCCGGGACCGGCGCGACCGCATCCAGCGGACCGCAAAGCAGTCGATCAGGCCGGGCAGCGCGCGGTTCCAGATACCGTACTTCGCATGCCCCGCGGTGCGGGGGCGGTGCTTCACCGGAACTTCGATGACGGTATAGCCCAACTGCCGGGCCGTGATCGGAATGAAACGGTGCATCCCCTTGAACTGCAGCGGCAGAGCGAGGGCGACCTCTCGTGTCATGATGCGCAGTGAGCAGCCGGTGTCGCGGATGGTGTCGCCGAGAAGCACCCGGCGGAAGCCGCGGCCGACGCGTGAACTGATCTTGCGCACGAACGTGTCCCGTCGATCATGCATGCGATCGCCCTGCACCAGGTCCGCGCGGGACCGATCCATCGCCTCGAGCATCGCCAGCAGGTCGGCCGGATCGTTCTGCAGATCGGCATCCAGCAGTGCGATCAATTCACCACGAGCGGCGCGAAAACCCGCCATGAACGCCGCGGATTGTCCGTGGGCGACGCCCCGGCCCTGATGATCCAGTGCCAGAACGCGCAGTTGCGGGGTGTGCTCCGTGAGTTCAACCAACCGCGCGCGTGAACCGTCGGTCGAGCCGTCATCGATCACGATGAACTCCCACGACACGGCGGCTTGGCCCATCACGCGGCTGACCTCCTCCACGAGCGCGGGGAGGTTCTCCACTTCATCGCGGGCCGGCGCGATCAGCGTCAGAAGCGGTTCGGTCTGTTCATGGGAAGCATTCGGCACGGGACTTTCATCTCACGGTCGATCGGGAGACCGGGGCCTCCGTGACCGGAAGTGTAAATGAATCACGCAGCTGCGACGAATCCTGGCGGGATCACTCCCGGCGTTCGGCCGCCATCTGTCGCCGGTAGAGTGCAATTCGCCCGCTGCCGTGGGGGGAGAGCCTCTCGGATTGAATCACGAGCTCACCGTCGATCTCCGCATCGTCGTTCGCGATGACCCAGCGGATCTCGTGCGCGGGCGGATCGGAAATGAGCCCCTGCTGGTGCCGGCCGAGCAGGGTGGCGATGATCTCACTCCGGGGTTCCTCGAACAGGATGGGCTCCGCGCCCACCTTCTCGTGAACCGCGCGGGCAAAGGCGTGATTGTGTTCACCGTAGCGGTTCTGGGCCGCGGTGGTCGCGGTCCACCAGATCACGCCCAGCACGACGGTGGTGATGAGGCCGAGGGCCGCGACCCTGGTCGGCGGCCAGCGCAGACCGCGGCTGCTGAGAAGTGCGTGGCTCGCCAGCATCGCCCCGGCCGGGTAGACCGGCGTGAGGTACCGGGGAATCTTTCCCGAGGACAGACTGAAAAACAGGATGACGAGGAACAACCACAACACCGCCGGTCCGAGCGGGTGGCGGAACCATTGTCGGGGGGTGATCAAGAAGAACGCCATGACGGCGCAAATCGACCAGGGCAGATAGCGGCTGAGAAAGTACGCCGGCATCT
>SLDM01000205.1 GCA_007125255.1 Phycisphaerales bacterium | reverse complement strand
GATGACGACCGGCTTGGACTTGCGCTGTTCCTCGGGCAATGCCGCGTTCTGCTTTAGCCGCCGAAAGACGTTCTCGACATCGATGATGGCATCGTCCACGAGTGATCCCACCGCGATGGCGAAGCCGCCGATGGTCATGACGTTGACTGACAAACCCAGCCAGTCGAGGGCGATGATGCCGAAGGCGAGTGAGAGCGGCAGCGCGGTGAGCGTGATGATCGTCGTGCGGAGATTGAACAGAAAAAGCACGATGATGATCGAGACGATGATGGCGGCATCGCGCAGAGCATGCGTGACGTTCTGAATCGATCGGTTGATGAAGTCGGATTGACGGAACACAGCACGATTGATCTCGATCCCGGAGGGCAGACCGGCATCGACGGCATCGAGGGCGGCGTCGATCTCCTCGGTGATGCGCAGCGTGTTCGTCCCCGGCGCTTTCTGGACGCTCATGACCACCGCCGGCCGGCCGCGATCGGCGCCGGTGCCGCGCTTGAGGGATGGGCCGATCTGCACATCCGCGACATCACCGATCGTCAGCGGAAACCCGCTCGCCTCGTCGTAACGGAGAAGCGTGTTGGCGATATCGGCAATCGACTGAACGCGGCCGCCCTGGCGAATCGGCAGTTCACGACCATCAACATCCGGCAGATAGCCCGCACTCTGCGTGGTATGTGACTTGCGGGCGGCATCAACGACATCCTGAACCGTCAGCCCGTGCAGGCGCAACCGCTCCTGTTCGACGAGCACCTGATACTCCGGAAGCTCGCCACCGATGACGGTGATCTGCGACAAACCGGGTATGGCAAGCAGCCGATTGCGCAGGTCAAACTCGGCATAGGCGCGCAGGTCGAGATCGCTCACGGATCCGTCCGGCGATGAGACGGCCAGGAGCATGATCTCGCCGGCAATGGACGTGATGGGCGACATCTCCGCATGCGCATCCGCCGGCAGGACCTCGCGCACGGTGTCCAGCCGCTCCGCAACGAGTTGCCTGGCGCGATAGATGTCCTCGCCCCAGTCGAACTCGACGTACACGATCGACAGACTGATCGCGCTGCCGGAGCGCACTCGCCGCACGCCGGGCACGCCATTCACCGACGATTCGATGGGGAATGTGATGAACTGCTCGACTTCGTCGGCGGCCAGGCCGGGAGCTTCGGTCATGATGACCACGGTCGGCGCGTTCAATTCAGGAAACACATCAACCGGAATGCGCCCACCCAGCAGGAGCCAGCCGGCATAGATGAGCAGCAGGCCGGCCAGGACGAGGACGAGCGACGAGTGGTCGATCGAGAATCCAATGAGTCGTTTCAGCATGGAAGTGTCCTCGCGTCAGTGGTCTGCGTGCCAGGTGCCATCGGGATGAAAATGGCCACCCTGCATGGTGGAACCACTCTGCTGCGTGGCGAGCATGAGTTCGTACGCGCCGTTGAGAACGACCTCATCGCCCAGCCGCAGCCCGCTGCGGATGACGACCCAGCGGCCGTCGTCATTTCCGGGCGCGGGACCGAGGTCGGCCTCGACGCGGATCGCGGCGTTGGGATCGCGCGGATCGCGGCGGAAGAAGACGTGCTGCATGCCGTCCTTCATCAAGGCCGAACGTGGTATCGCCAGTTCAGGCCGATCCGTTCCATCAAGGGTGATCTCGAGAAACGCGCTGACGCCCGGCCGCATCCACGGACGATGCTCCCGTGCGATGGCGATCAGTTCGATCGTGCGCTGCTGCGGCGACGCTTCGAGGCCGAACGTGAAGGTTGCGTCAACCCGTTCCGCGGCACCATGGTCTGACGACTGCGGCGGAACAATCCGGGCGGCAGATGAACCGATCGCACGGTTGAATTCACTCTGGAGGATTGAAGCTCGAAATCGCACCCGCTCGGGACTGGCGATCGTCACGACCAACGCTGCGCGTTCGACGTATGCACCATTGGTGATCGCAATCGACTCCACCACGCCACCTTCGGCTGCCTGCACGATGACGGCATCAAGCGTGCGATAGCGTGGTTGTGAGTCACCATCGCGCTCAAGCAGCGCCTCGCGCGGCATGTTGAGCGCCGCCGCAGCACGAGTGATGGCCTGATCGGACTGCACCCTGGCTGCTCGAAGGCGCGTCGCCTGCTGATCCCGCTCCGCTTCGAGGCGAGCCAGTGATGCCTCGGTTTCCGCATACTGAAGCTCGAGGTCCGCCCGTCGAATCTCGGCGCCGCTCAGCGCATCGAGTCGCGCCCGATGGATCTCCAGCCGCTTCTCTGTCTCGTTGACCGTTGCCTCAGCGACCCGCACCGCCGCTTCTGCCTGATGTACATCCTGCTCCGCCGTGACGATCTCACTTTGCAGCGAGGACCATTCAGCCGAGCGAAAGCGAAAGAGCGGCTGGCCGGCATCGACCGCGTCATACTGCTCGACCAGCAACTCGACGTGGCCGGAGATCATCATGCGATGCTCACGCCGCGCTGTCGGCAGCAGTTCGAATCGACCGGGAACCCGGCGGGTGCGGGAGACATGGCGGCGTTCGACTTCTGCGAAGGTGATGCCGAGATTGTCTCGAACGACGGGCGGAATCTCGACACGGTTGGTCGGCCCGGCAGCTTCCATCCGGCCGTCCGTATGGGTGTGATCATGCTCCGTGTCCACCGGAGACCGATCGCCGCAACCGGCCATCGCGACCGGAAAAACAGCAAGGACTGTGATGATGAGAGATCGTGCGTTCACGGCTGCACCTCCTGCCGTCGGGAGTGGTTCTGTTGGTGGTGGATTGCCCGGCCGGCATGCAGGCGAGCAAGTTCAATGGCCGCTTCACTTTCCATCGCAACGGCATCGAGAATTCTGTTCTTGGCCTCATGCCTGCGCACGAGACCTTCGAGCAGGGCAAGCGGGCTTCCTTCTCCCAGTTCAAGCAGTTCTCTCGCGTCACCGACCTGTCGATCAACAAGCGGGGCGAGGCGCGAATCGACCTGTTCGTGCTCAAGCCGAGCCGCATCGATGCGCCGCTTGAGCACCGCCAGCTGCCCGATGAGCTGCTCACAGGCGGTCTCGAATGCCGCTCGTGCGCGTTCCCGCGCCGCTTCCGCCTCCGCGATGCCCTGCCGGTTGGCGTTCAGGATGGGCAGCGGCACGCCGGCGATGAGGCCGATGCGGGATTGCCCATCGTCACTTTCGTACTGAGGGCCAAGCGTCAGGTCGGGATACTGCTTGCGCACCTCACGATGAAGACGCTCCTCCGCGGCGGTGTACGCTGCCTGCAGACGGGCGAGTTCAGGATTGACCCGCGCCAGGTCACCTGGCTCACCAAACTCCTGATCCAGATGATCCGTTACAAATGAGAGCTGCGGCTTTGGGCGCACCGGCGCATCCGGCGAAAGCCCCATCGCGCTCCGAATCTCCTCCTCCGCGATCCGCTTCCGCTCTTTCAGCAGGTCACGCTCGATACTCCTTGACGTGCGCTCAATCTCGAAAAGCGCTGTTTCCGGTCGCAGCATCTCCCCCAGTTCGGCCAGCCGATTCGCGGTCGCCGTAATCGACTCCAGATCGATCAGCAGATCGTCAGTGAGGGCAATGCGCTGATTGAGAACGGACCATTCCAGCCACAACTGCCGCAGCCGTTTGAGTACATCGCGTTCTCGCTCAACGACGCGCAGGATCTCGACATCAAGTTCAGCCGCTGCAAGCATTTTCTCACGCTCGAGTCGCCCGGAGAGCGGCAGCGTGAAACTGACCGAGGTGCCGATGGTCCAGGGATTCGCGGCGCCGCTCAGGGTGTGCAGGAGGTCCAGACCGATTGCGGGGTCGTCCCACAAGCCGGCATGGTCGGAAACGGCCCGCGCGACGTCCTGATCCGCCCGCGCCCGGCGGAGATCCGGGTTGTAGAGCAGCGCAACCCACTCCGCGTGATGAAGGTCCATGCCCGCGGCGGGATCGAAATCCGTCCCGAAGACCGGCTGATCGTCGGATGCTCGTTCGAGCGAGTCGATATAAGCGCGCACGCTCGAATCATCCGCGCGGCGCTCCCGCCACTGCGAAGCGTGGGCATCGAGATCAAGCGGACGGGGCGTGTAGGTCCGGCAACCGGCCAGTGACAGCGCAACTGAAATGAACAGCAGTGGTTTGAGTACTCGCAATCGTGCGACTCCTTCGGCATGATGACAAAGCAGATGAACCCAGTTCGACTCATCGTGCGCGCACAAACAGCGCGACCGTCACGATGACAATCTGCTTTGGCTACAACCGAAGGATGACTGACCGAAGACAACTGAGATGATCTCGGGGAGAGGCTCGCTTCGGAGGCGATCGCCCGTTGCAGCAACCGAACGGTCGCTGCTCGCGCATCACATACACCTCGCCACCACCGACATCGTCCGTCAGCGTGAACAGCGACAACACCTGCTGCCAACCGTCAGCATTGTGGGCACACAGCCAGACCTCCGGCGCGTGGTCGGTTGCGGGGTGTTCGTGCTCATGGTCGTCTCTGCAGTCATCATGATCATGGCATGAATGCCCATGGCGATCTGTTTCATGATGATGATAATGATGATGATCGTGGTGGTACACGTGCACGTGCAGACGGCCGCCGTGGCTGTGCACGACCCGATGAGTTTCACACTCAGCGCTCAGGTCTGGATGGCCGTGGTGAAACACCGGCACATAAAGTCCGGATGCCAGGACGGCGACGATCAGGACTCCGTGGACGAACACGTGATGCCAGTGCTTTCTGCGATCCATTGGACAATAGTGTATGGTGATGCAGAAGGCCGGTCCACGAGTGGCCGCAGGGCAATCGCATTCTCAGGCGGCGAGGACCTTGAGGAGGTAGTTATGATCCCATCCTGCCCTGAGGCGTTTGGCTTTGACGCCTCGCTTGGAGGTGGCTTCGCGTTTGAGCATGTTCAAGGCGATCCGCCGGAGGCGGGAGCAGTTCTCTGCACCGCGTCCCTTGCGAATGCGGCTCTGATCCTCGCCAAAGCTCACATCCAGTAACCAATCCAGGCGATTCTCGATTCCCCAATGGCCTCGACAGGTATCGGCCATCAGTCGTGCATCGGTTCCGTCCAGACTGCTGAGGTCGTAGCGGCGTTCAACGCTGAGCTCATCCGCCGCTTTGATCTGCCGAGTGCTTTCAACGCAGGCGAAGCTCCGCAGCCCCGGCCACTGATTACGCTCCCGAAACCACGCCACCTCGGAGGTCGTCCACGTTCGTCGACGCTCGATTCGACCGTGATCCGCCTCCTGCTGTTCGGTGGCGGCATGGCTCATATGCTGAAAATCATGCTCAATCGCCTCATCAAACAGGAGTTTCACCTCATCGTGCAGGACCGGGTGATGGGACTTGACCTGCAGCACATAGTCGCCGCCCTGCTCGATGATCTGTCTGGCAATGGCCTTCTGACAGCCGATCGCGTCAATGGTGACGATGGTGCTGCGGAGATCGAGCATGGCCAGCAGCTTCGGGATGGCGGTGATCTCGTTGCTCTTGGCTTCGGTGGCCAGTTGGCCGAAGACCAGCCGGTTCTGGTGGGCCCAGGCACCGATCATGTGCAGCGCGAACTTCTTCAAGGCCCGGTCGAAGCTGCGGCGAATCGCATCGCCCGCCTCCGGGAGCATGCAAGCCGGCCGGAGCATCGCTGCACCTGCCGGGTGCTCGGCGATCATGCTGAGCTCACCGTCATCGAGGCGGACCGTCACCGCTGGTCCCCCTATCTTGCCCTGGAGTTCAAACGGGAAGGCAACCTCACCCGGGTGCACGGGCTCATCGGGCCGCATCCCGAGCTCTGGACACTCTACGCCTTTGTCAACATCACCAACGCCCTCATCCTCGCCATCGCGCTGATGTGGGGATCGGCTCAGCTCACCATCAGCCAACCGCCGTGGGCCTTCCTCGTCGCGCTGGGCTGCGGCTTCCTCTTCCTCGTGATGCATCTTCTTTCCCAGGCGGGCCAGCGCTTCGCGCACGAACAAACCCGCGCGCTGCTCTCCGTTCTCGAGGAGCCGCTCCGGATCACGGCGCAGGACTTTCTCAAGGAGGGAACAGAGCCCGATACAAAAGAGCAACGCCGTGCATCCGCATCGCGGGAACAGGTGGGAGTAACGAAGTGACGGAGTAACAGAGTAGCGGAGGGAGGAGGCCGCCAAGGCACGAAAGGAAGGCATCCAGGCATCCAGGGGCAGCGCGATCGTCGAGTGCGTCGTCCCCACGCAAGCGAGTACCAAGGGGGCCCGAAGGATGAGCTACTCCCCGTCAAGTGGGCGCGCCAACTCGTAGGCTAAGGTGGATTCAAGGGGTTCGTTCGCGGCTG
>SLDM01000399.1 GCA_007125255.1 Phycisphaerales bacterium | reverse complement strand
GCAGCGGGGTGCCACTGCCAGCGAGCGAAGCGAGTCGGCAGTGCGGGCGCGAGCAGGGCGCGAGCAGGGCGCGGGGGCACGGGTGCGCGCAGGACCGGACCGGGGGGTGCCACGGCCAGCGACCAGCGGGAGTCGGCCGTGCGGGATGGAAGCACGATCACCCGACCGAAGGATGGCGACCAGTGGCACCCTGCTCCGCCATTCCCGCGCGATGAAAGGACGAAGGGAAGGCACGAAGGCACGAATGGAGGTCCGGTGAAGTGACGAAGTGACTGAGAGGCACGAAGGCCACGAAGCGGCTCGACGGTCATCCAGTACGAAATCGAACGTCAATTGCGCGGCCGTGTGGCCTTGCCTCCTGCCGCGATCGACCCGTTGCCGGCTCAGGCCGCTTCGGCCTGCGGCACGGGCTGGGAGAGTTGACGGTTCAGCTCGGTCGCCCAGACGATCGCCTCGGAGTAGGCCGCGCAGATGGTTTTCTCTTCGACCTGGTGGGACTGGACCAGCTCGCCGAAACGAATCCAGTTCGCCTGCTCGAAAGCGAGCACGATCTCGAGAATGTCCGACAGCGGTGAGGACTCCCCCGTCAGCGTCGCCACGATGTCTTCCGGCAGCGGCATCCCCGCGATCAGGTCCTTCATCGGTTTGTCCAGCAGCGCTTCGAGGATGGAGAACATGCCGAGCATGAAGAGATCGCCCTTGCGGGCGGCGAGGCCGAGTTGATCGGCAAGCTGCTCACAGAATCGCGCTCGGACCAGGGAGTTCACCAGCAGCTCCGAGGGTTTGCGGCCTGCGATCGAACCGAGCGCGACGACCGACGCCCATTTGCGCAACTGCCGATCACCCAGCAGCACCATCGCGTGCTTGATCGATTCGATCTTGCTGCGGAAACCGAACGCGGCGGAGTTGAGGTACTTCAGCAGCTTGTACGAAAGCGTCAGGTCCTGCCGAATGATTTCCTCGAGCTGATCGAGGTTCATCTCCGGCTGGTTGAGCTGCTCGATCAGCCGCATGCAACTCTGCTCGTTCTCGGGCAGGGCGCGCTCCTGAATCATCTCCGGCCGGCAGAAGAAGAACCCCTGGAAGAAAGCGTAGCCGAGGTTCTGCGCCTGCTTGAAGTCAGCATGCGTCTCGACCTTCTCCGCGAGCAGTTGAAAACCGTGCGTCCGGGACTTCGCGGCGGCGATGGCGCGTTGTTCATCATCAAGGCCGAGGAACTCGACCTTCAGGATATCAATCACCGGAAGCAGGCACTCGAACTTCTTCTCGAGCATGTAGTCATCGAGCGCGATGGTATAGCCGTTCGACTTGGCTTTCTGACACGCCTGGATCAGTTCGCGATCCGGCTCAACCGTTTCGAGCAGTTCCAGCACGGTGAGTTCCGGAGGAAGGAAGCTGTAGGTCTCCTGAACGAGAATATCCTTGGTGATGTTGATGAAGCACTTTCGGCGATCGGTGAGCGTCGGCAGATCATGAACGTGCATGGTGTCGTTGATGAGGGCCGTTGTCGCCAGGTTATCATCCATCCCGCAGAAGACGTTCTCGGGTCCGGAGCGGAAGAGCAGTTCGTATCCAAAGACCGACCGATCCTGGTCAAAGATCGGCTGACGGGCCATGCACGCATACATCATGGAAGGGCCTCCCCAATTCAGGTCCTCGTGTCCGGCCTCGTCCCGGTGACGGGCCGTTCACCCCTTATACGGCAGATCGATACCGGGACATGAGAGAATTGGTCGCGACCGGCAAGGGAATTGCCGTGGAACGATTCCCGGACCCCCCCTCTTCCGAACGGTGCCGCTCCGCCGATAGAACGGATAGAATGCCGGCCATGCTGCAGAACTGCTTCCGCACACGACCCTGGCCCACGGAATGGCGTTGGATTCCGGTGGCTGCCGCCATCGTGACGACGCTATGGGTCTGCGACTCGGCCCGGAGCGCGGACGATGAGACCGCGATCCAGCGAGAACTCGGAGCCGTGCAGTTGATCGATCCGCGGGTCGGCCGTCCCGGATCAGCCGACTTCGGCCGTTCCGGCGTGGGCGGCCTGCGACCGCTCGATGCGTCGGTCGAAGATGTCGGACCGCTTTCCCACAGCTTGAGACGAGTGGATTCCGGACTGCGCCAGCCGACGAGTTTCGAGAATGTCTACCGCCTGCCGGGAAGCAGCCTGCTGGCCCGCGCCGACGGGGCCCTCTACGCGGTCTTCCCGCAGTCGGTCTACGCCAATACCCAGCAGGGTCAGTTCCCTCTCATCCCCGCCGGGACGGTGTTCCATATCGGTACGCCGTACGGGTCATTCGAAGATGCGGCCTCTCCGCGCGTGCTCACGACGGGTCGTCGCCATGAGGCGGGAGCGCCGCGGTATCGGGTCGACCATCGCTTTCAGCTTGAACCGCTGCAGACCTCCGCCCGCGGCAGTTTACGGATCACCGATGGAAACGGGACGGCGGCAGTGAACGGCCATGCCATGCAGCCCGTGCGGCCCATGTCCGGGCCGCCTTCGTTTCGTCCCGAAACCGGAGAAGAGGAGACGCTCACCGCGCCGGGTACGCTCTTCGGCGATGAGGAATACCGCCGCGCGCGTCTGGAAGAGCTGCTGCAACGTGCCGCCCGGCGCGAATCGGAATAAGTGTTCTGAAGTCGCCGGGGGCATGGCGGGGGGCATAGAAGGGAAGCGCTGTTCAGGCCGCCCGCGGAGGGTCTTCGTCTCCGCCCGTCCCGGGCAGGCAGTCGAGTTCCCGCGCGAGGTCTTCCATTCGACGACTGACAATGTCGAAAGCGTGCATCACATCGTCGCCCGCCCGTGTCGACGGCTCCACGTGAGCGCACGGGAACTTGTACGACGTTGCGGTCTTTCGGCCGAGGGCCCGCACCGCCTCGGTCGGGAAGCGCAGGCAGGGTTCCTCCTGGTCCTCGAGCTTATCCTCAAGATCAGCGTCATGATATCGCGGCGTCATGGCCATGGTCGCACCGTCCTTTCCATCATCCATCCCTGTCATCGGTTCCGATGACGGGTACTTCCGGAGGTGACATCGACGGAATGGATTCGTCGGTTCGGTCGAGTCCTGCAGAGTGTGACCCGTCGGGCCCGCACAACCCGGACAGCTTGGCGCAACGCCCGCGCTCCGGCGGGATTTCCGGACCCTGCGGCCCGTGCGGCCGGGCTCAGCGAAGGTTCAGCTCGTAGCCCTGCCCGTCCGAATCATCCTGAAAGGCAACATCGTCCTGGTCGAAGATGCGCTTCGCCCGGACCAGGCGTGTGTACACAAGGAAGATGGCGCCGAAGCTCAGCAGCATGGTCCCGCCGAACACCGCCGCGAGTTGCATCAGGCGGTCATTCTGCATCGACCAGTCGTTGAGCGTGGCAAAGCGCGTCTGCCCGCCGACTTCACGCTCGTTGAGCGCGACCGCCCACGCCTGATCGCCGCGCACCCCCATCTGGCGACTCGATTCGGCCACCAGGGTGGACACCGTCACGTCGAGTACGGCGAGGAGCTCCTGGCGATTCGTGCCGGCCAGCGTGAGAACGGTCTTGCCGTCCGGTCCCCGATCGACCGTCATGTGATCGAGAAATTTCGCGCGGAGCTGTGATTCGTCCGCCCACGCGTCGAGTCGCCGTTCGGACATGCGCCGGGCCAGTGTGCGGAGGAAACGGTCATTGGTGAACTGCTCGGCATGCCAGAGTTGCCATTGTTCGAGCGTCTCCGGCTTCAGCGGCGAGCTGCGACTGGTGCGCGGCTCGATCGTCGCCGAGGCCGTCTGTACGGCTGGGAAGAGCTGGTCGGTCAGCATCCACGCGGCGATGGCATTGCCGGCGATCAGGATCAGGAACCAGACCACCAGCGTGACGGCCCGTGACCGCGCCCACTGGCGGACCATCTGATTCTCAGAGACGGCCAGGACGTGCCGGGCGGCTTCCAGTTCCTGCCGTTTCTGATCGAGGTGGGCGATCTGGGCGGCGTGCTGTTCCTGATCGAACGAGCTGGCCGCACCCGGCGCGGTCCGGGTCGCGCTGCTGCGCGATTTGAGCAGCTGCCGCATCCGCTTGAGGCGTTCACGGCGCCGCTTGAGATGCTTCGCGACCTCACTGATGCGGCGCGCCTGTTCTCGCAGTCGCTCCGCATCGAGGTTCGAACCGGCCGGGGCATCGGACGGTCCGCCCTGGGCCGCGGATTCCGCCGCCTGCTCGCGCGCTTCGGTGAGCTCCTGCTGCAGAACCTCGATCTGTTCCCGCAACAGTTCCACGTCGGCAGCATCCGCGCCGCCCTGGTCACCCTTCTCATCGATCGCCCGCGCCGCGGTCCGGGCTGAATCGAGCTCACGCTGCAGCGCGTCGATCTGGGTATCGCGCTCCCGGATCGCGGCCTCGTGCGCGTCCCGGTCCACCTGAACCTCGGCGGCTGGAACCGGCGCTGCCGGGGTGGGGGCGGACTCGAGCTGCTTCTTGAGCGATCGGATCTCGCGCTGTTGCTGCTCCGCGAGCGCCATGGCGGCCGCACCTTGTTCGAGCTGTTCGTTCTGTTCATCGAGCGCCTGGGACAACTCGGTCAGCTTCTGCCCGGCCAGTTCGAGATGCTTCTGGCGATCGGAGAGCTTGGTGCGCAGGGATTCGCACTCCGCTTCAAGCGAAGCCAGCTCATTCCGGCGTTCGTTCAGTTCCTTGTCCAGTGCGGCGATCCGCTCGTCGGACTCACTTTTCCCGGCGCGCAGAGTTTCGAGCTCATCCTGCAGGCTCTCGCTTTGCTCCCGCGCCTGCGCCAGCGCGCTTTCTCGCTCTTCCAGTTCGGTGCGGGCCTGTTCGAGCTGCGGCATGAGTTCGCCGACGTTTGATTCGGCCTGTTCGACGCGCTTGGTCAGCTCCCGTTGCTCTTCAGCGAAGGCGGCCCGTTCCTCGTCCAGCGCACTGCGCCGGGACTCGAGCTCCTGCTCACGGGCGGCGAGCTGCTCGCGCTGTTCATTCAGTGCGGTCTCGCGTTGGTTGAGCTCTTCGCGCTGCTGGCGAAGGACGGTCTCCTGCTGGTCGTGCTGTTCGGTCCAGGTGGCGCGCTCCGATTCGAGCTCGGCTTGCGCCGCCTCGAGCTTGTCATGTTCTTCCGCGAGCCGCCGCTGCTCCTGCTCGATGGAGTTGCGGGCCGATTCGAGCTCCTGTTCGGCGCTGGCGATCGCCTCGTAGCGTTCCGATAACGCGTTGATCTCCGCTTCCTGCGACTGCCGCGCGGTTTTCAGTCGCGCGAGCTGACTCTCCACGCCGGCAATGATGTCCAGAACCTGATCGCCCTGCTCCCGGGCGCCGGGTGCGGGTGCGGGGGAACCGGCATCGGGCACGGGCCGGGCCGAGGTGTCGGCCGGAGCATTCTCTTCGGAGGAGGGGGCAACGTCGCGTGGCTTCTGGTCCATGGGTTGCTCGCTGGAAGAAATCGGAAAGGGTGGTCAATGGCCGGAGGCGCTGCCGCCGGATATCGGCCGTTCCGGACCGCCAATCAAGGCAACCGGCGCACTTTGTGATCCCTCGCCGCCACCATCGCCCGCACGACCCGAACTGCGCAGATGGCCTACCATGCACCACGGAACTGAGCCATGACGACCTTCACGCCCCGAACGGAATCCTCTCCCCCCCCGAAGTCCGCTGCGAAGCCCGGCTTCGATCCCCGCCTTGCGCCGATCGTCGAGAAGGTCGAACAGGGGGAGCGCCTCTCCGTTGAAGAGGGGCTGCTGCTCTACGAAACCCCGGATATCTGGACGCTCTGTGAGCTGGCCGATCGCGTTCGCCGGCGTCTGCACGGCGATGTGGCGTACTACAACATCAACCGCCACCTCAACTACTCGAACATCTGCGCGCTCTCGTGCAAGTTCTGCGCTTTTCACCGCAAGAAGGACCAGGACGGCGCGTACGAGCATTCCGTGGAGCAGATCCGCGAGGAAGCGCACCAGGCCGTCGCCTCCGGCGCGACCGAGATGCACATCGTGGGTGGGCTGCATCCCTGGCTGAAGTTCGATTATTACACCACGATGCTGCGTACGATTCGTGAAGCGGCCCCGCAACTGCACATCAAGGCCTTCACGGCGGTGGAGATTGTCCACCTCGCCAAGGTCAGCCAGCGCGGCCGGGAGGGCTACGAAGGCATCAAGAGCGTGCTGCGGGACCTGATCGATGCCGGCCTGGGCTCACTGCCCGGCGGTGGAGCGGAAGTCTTTGATGACCGCGTGCACGATGAAGTCTTCAAGGGCAAGATCCGCTCGACCCAGTGGCTGGATGTGCACAAGGCCGCGCATGAACTCGGCCTGAACTCCAACGCGACGATGCTCT
>SLDM01000433.1 GCA_007125255.1 Phycisphaerales bacterium | reverse complement strand
GCCCGGACGTGGCCCGGACGTGGCCCGGACGTGGTCCGGACGTGGCCCGGACGTGGATTGTTCAGGCCGCATTGCAAGGGATGGGAATGCGGCTATATTGGGCCCCCATCGGCGATCTGGCAGCCGATGTTGTCTTTCAGGAGATGCACCGTGACCGAGCAGGAAATCGAAGCCAAGGTTGTTGAGATCGTGGCCGAGCAGATGGGCGTGGACAAAGGCGAGATCACGCGCGAAACGAGCTTCACGAACGATCTGAATGCGGACAGTCTCGACGTCGTCGAACTGGTCATGGAATTCGAAGATGAGTTCGAGACCTCGATCCCCGATGAAGAGGCCGAGAAGATCCAGACCGTCGGCCAGGCGATCACGTACATCTCGACCCACATGAACAAGTGAGCGTGGGTACGGGAGAGTCCATGTCCGCTCTTCATGAGCCGGTCGCGGCGCGGCCGCACGGTCCCTTTGCGCGGGAGTTGCACGTATGACGCAGCCCACGGCCTGTCGTCGCGTCGTCGTGACCGGAATGGGCGCGATCACCGACGTCGGCCACAACACCGCCGATACCTGGGACGCGCTCAAGAACGGCCGCTCCGGCATCCAGCTCATTCAGGCCTTCGAGCAGGATGACCGCTGGACGGTCCGCATTGCCGGTGAAGTCCGGGGCTGGGATCCCAGCACCGTCATCGACTTTCGTGAGGCCAAGCGAATGGACCGGTTCACGCTCTTCGGTATGGGCGCGGCCGAAGAGGCCGCGCGCGATACGGGGATCGACTTCGCGCAGGGCGATCCCTACCGGCGCGGCGTGGTCATCGGCTCCGGCGTCGGAGGCATCCTCACCATCGAGGAGTACCACAAGCGGCTGCTGGACGGGGGGCCGCGCAAGCTCAATCCGTTCGTCGTGCCCAAACTGATGGTCAACGCCTGCGCGGGGAACGTCTCCATTCGACATAATCTCCGTGGCGTGAACTCCGCGACCGCCACCGCCTGTGCGACCGGCGCGCATGCGATCGGCACCGCGTTTCACCTGATCCAGCGCGGCGATGCGGAGGTCATGTTCGCCGGTGGCTGCGAAGCCGCCGTCTCTCCGCTCTGTGTCGGCTCCTTCGCTTCGATGAAGGCGCTCTCGACGCGCAACGATGAGCCGGCCCGGGCCTCCCGGCCGTTCGATGTCGACCGGGACGGATTCGTCCTGGCCGAAGGCGCCGCGGTGATCGTTCTGGAAGAGCTGGAGCACGCCAGGCAGCGCGGGGCGTCCATCTACGCCGAGATGCTCGGCTTCGGTTCCTCGGGTGATGCCGATCACATCGCCGCTCCCGACGCCGAGGGCACCGGGGCGCGGCACGCGATGAAACTCGCCATCCGGGATGCCGGATTGAATCTCGATCAGATCGGGTACATCAATGCCCACGGGACATCGACCCCGCTCGGCGACGCGGCGGAGGTCACGGCGGTGAAGCGGCTCTTCGGCGACCACGCATCGAAGGTCAGGATGAGCTCGACCAAGAGCATGACCGGCCACACCCTCGGTGCGGCGGGCGGCATTGAATCGGTCGCGACGATCCTGGCGGTGCGCGATGACCTGCTGCCGCCGACGATCAACCTCGATCAGCCCGACGATGAGTTTGACCTGGATTTCGTGGCCAATACCGCCCAGGAACGGAAACTCGACTACGCCCTGAACAACTCCTTCGGGTTCGGCGGGCACAACGTCTCGCTGGCCTTCGGAAAATACCGGGGCGATTGAGCAAAACCGCATTCAGCGCAACCGGACGGGGGACTATACTTGCGCCCCCGGATCAGCGTGCCGGGGCCGGTTCCGGTGCCGACGGGCCGCGCAGGGCCGTCGCGCCGCGCGGCAGATGAACCTCTCCCATTTCTCCAGCACGGATTCGGCATGGCCATCTTCACCCGTTCCAAGAAGCGTACGCAACCCACCGAACTGTCCGCCCCGGCCGCGAACGGACAACCCGCCGACCAGGGCGAGCCGATCGCGCCGAGCGACCCCGCCCTCGAACAGGCGATCCAGAAGCACGGCCGGTCGTACCTCGATGAATCGCGTCGTCACAGGACCGGCATGTTCTCGACCCAGTTCTGGTCGGACAAGCTCATGGACTGGTCGATGAAGGACGAGGCGTTCAAGGTCCAGCTCTTCCGCTTCGTCGACACCTTCCCCGCGCTGAAAACCTCCGACCAGGTGCACGAGCACCTGGTGGACTATCTCACCCAGCCGGGCGTGACCCCGCCGCCCTTTCTCAACATGGGCCTCAAGGCGGGCGGGATGATGAAGGGCACGCTGACCAGGACCGTGGCGGGTCAGATCACCAGCATGGCGGAGAAGTTCATCGCCGGCACCGATGCCGCCAGCGCGCTGCCGAAACTGAAAAAGCTCTGGTCGAGACAGATGGCGTTCTCCGTCGATCTGCTCGGCGAAGCGTGCGTGAGCGATGCCGAAGCGGACATGTACCGCGAGAAGTACCTCGACCTGGTGACCAATCTTCCCGGGGAGGTCTCCTCCTGGCCCGCCAACGAACAGCTCGAAAGCGATCATCTCGGCCCGATCCCGCGCACGAACGTCTCGATCAAGATCAGTTCACTCTTCGCCCGCACCGATCCGATCGACTTCAAGGGATCGATCAACGGCCTGGTCGAGTCACTGCGCCCCGTGCTGGAAGCGGCGAAGAAGCATCAGGTGCACATCAATTTCGACATGGAGCAGTTCGAACTGAAGGACCTGACGCTCGAATTGTTCATGCGCTGCTGCGAGGAAATCGACTTTTCCGCCGGTCTGGCTATGCAGGCGTATCTGCGCTCCGGCGATGAAGATGCGAAGCGCATCATCGACTGGTCGAAGCGGACCGGCCGCCAGGTCAGCGTGCGCCTGGTCAAGGGCGCTTACTGGGATTTCGAAACGATCCACGCCGAACAGATGGGCTGGCCCGTCCCGGTGTGGAGCCGCAAGATCGACACGGATGCGTGCTTCGAGCGCATGACCCACGCCTTCATGGACGCGACGCCGCGCACGAAAGGTGAAGGCGGGATCAAGCTCGCGCTCGGCTCGCACAACGTGCGCTCGATCGCGGTCGCGCTGGCGCTGCTTGAGAAGCGTGACCTGCCGTCGAGTTCGCTGGAACTGCAGATGCTGCACGGCATGGCCGATCAGCTCAAGGGCGTGGCAGTCGAACGCCGCCTGCGTCTGCGCGAGTACGTGCCGGTCGGCGAGATGATTCCCGGCATGGCGTACCTCGTCCGCCGCCTGCTGGAGAACACCTCCAACGAATCGTGGCTCAAGGCGGGCTTCCTCGACGAGGCGTCTCCCGACAAACTGCTCGCCTCGCCGCATCGACGCTTTGCCGGCGATCCGGGCATCGAGCGCATCGAACGCGCCCCCGAGCGGCATCAGCTTGTTCCCGCGGTGAAGGGCGTCGGCAACGAACGGCCGTTCTTTACCGAATCCGGGCGCGACTTCGCCGAGGCCCGGCAGCGCGAAAACTTCGCCCGCGCGATCGCCGGCGCGACCGTTCCGAAGGTCGCCAATGACGGTACCGTTGAACAGGCGGCCGAAGCGATCGGCCGGTTGAGCCGGGCCTTTCCGAAGTGGCGGGATACCGATCCGCGCGAGCGGGCCGGGGTGCTCGTCCGGGCGGCCCGGATCATGCGCGATCGCCGCGATGAACTCTCCGGCATCATCATCAGGGAGAACGGCAAGGACTGGCGCAACGCCGACGGCGATGTCTGTGAAGCGATCGACTTCATGGAGTATTACGCCCGCCTCGCCGTCCCGATGTTCGAAACCGAGCGGCTCGGCCGGTTCGTCGGCGAACTCGATCAGCAGTTCTACCAGCCGCGCGGCGTCGCGGCGATCATCAGCCCGTGGAACTTCCCGCTGGCGATCTGTTGCGGGATGACCACCGCGGCCCTGGTCACCGGCAACACCGCGATCGTCAAACCCGCCGAGCAGACGCCCGGCATTGCGAAGGTCATGTGCGATATTCTTCGGGAGGCCGGTACCCCCGACGACGTGCTCGCCTTTCTGCCCGGCCCGGGCGAGACCGTCGGCGCGGCGATCGTGCGCGATCCGCGCATCGCTATCATCGCCTTCACCGGCTCCAAGGCCGTCGGTCTGGACATCATCAAGGCTGCGGGCGTCACGCCCGATGAGCAGCACCACGTGAAGAAGGTCGTCTGCGAGATGGGCGGCAAGAACGCGATCATCGTCGACGCCTCGGCGGATCTCGACGAAGCCGTGCTGGGCGTGCGCTACAGCGCGTTCGGCTTCCAGGGGCAGAAGTGCTCCGCCTGCAGCCGCGTCATCGTCGTCGACACCGCGCACGAACTGTTCCTCGAGCGGTTGGTTGCATCGACCCGCACGCTCGTGATCGGCGATCCGATTCATCCCGGGACCGATATCGGTCCGGTGATCGACCGCGAAGCGAAGGAGAAGATCGAGTCGTACATCCAGATCGGCGGGCAGGAAGGGAAACTCGAAGTCGGCATAGACGTTCCGGCCGGACTGGAAGAGAAACTCGGCAAACCGTTCGTCGGGCCGCATGTCTTCAGCGGGATTCGGCCGGAGCACCGCATGGCGAACGAGGAGATCTTCGGACCGGTCCTGTCGGTGATCAGGGTCGGCTCGTTCGATGAAGCGCTCCAGGTTGCCAATGCCACGCCGTACAAGCTCACCGGCGGCGTTTTCAGCCGCAAACCCGAGCATCTGGAGCGGGCGCGGCGCGAGTACCGCGTTGGCAACCTCTACCTGAACCGCAATATCACCGGGGCGCTGGTCGGACGGCAGCCCTTCGGCGGTTTCGGGATGAGCGGGATCGGCTCCAAGGCCGGTGGGCGGGATTACCTGCTCCAGTTCGTCGAACCCCGCGCGGTCTGTGAGAACACCATGCGGCGCGGCTTCGCGCCGGGGTTGTGATCCGCGGCGGCGGGCAGGGGGTAGAGGGCGAATGGGGGAAAACCGGGAAGATTCGACGAAGTGGGGGAGGGAGAAACGAATTCTGCCTGTCCATCGACGGGCCCGCATCTGGCAGAGGGATCGGTGCGGACGGTGCGGCGGCGCGGGGAAGGAATCGTTGACACCTCCAATCCGCTTCGGTACCTTCAAGTTTTCCCCCCAGCAATTGTTGCGTCAGCAGCAGGCAGAAGCGCGGCGAAAACGCCCCAAATCGCGGCCTGCCGGTGCTGGCGACGACGAATCAGGAGTCAGGGCTGATGTTCATTCAACGCATCTCGCGGCTGTGCCTCGCCGCATTCGTGATTTCCTTCACCCTTGCGGTCGGCACGATGACGGCACCCGCCCACGCACGGGCCGCGGATGAGCCGATTCAACTGCTGGACAATTTCGTTCACTACACCCTGATCGCCCGCCCGGAAATGGCGGAAGGGTACGCGCGGCGTCTGCTGGATTCCGCGCTCACGGATGCCGATCTCGCCCAGATGCTGGACGAAGGCCGCGTCACCTCCCAGCGGCTCGATGCGGCGATCAGCCGGGCGCAGTTCCTGCCCGAGCTGGAAGAGATTGCCGGCGAGCTCTCGGAACGGTTTGAGCGGGGACGCCTCGACCTCGCCCGCGATCGTTCCCGCATCATCGAAGCGATCGACATGCTGACCGGGACGCAGCGGCAGCGCATGCTCGCCGAGCGCCGCCTGCAGGAAGCCGGCGAGTACGCCGTGCCGCATCTGCTCAGCCGACTGATCGAAACCCGCGATGAGCGCCTTCGCCTCGCGGCGCAGGACATGCTTCGCGATATCGGGCTGCTCGCCGTCACGCCGCTGGCGATCGCGCTGCCGGAAATCGGCGATGCCCGCGCCCAGCGCACGGTGTGTGAACTGCTCGGTGATATCGGATACCCGCACGCGATTCCCTACCTCCGGGAAGTCGCGGAAGATTCGTCGGTCCCGCAGCCGGTTCGCAACGCCGCGTCGCGCGCGATCGGTCAACTTCCGGGTGATGCCGATCGGCCGCTCGAAGCGCTGTACACCGATCTGGCGCGGCAGTACTTCCACGATGCCGCCTCGCTGATCGCCTATGACCTGGAGCCGACGAACAATGTCTGGCGGTACGATCAGACGATCGGACTGACCTCGACGGCCGTGCCGACGATGATCTTCGGGCGGGTCCGCGCCATGCAATTGACGACCCGCGCGTTGAGCCTCAACGAGCAGTACGACGCCGCCATCAGTCTCTTCGTGGCCGCCAATCTCAAGCGGCAGAATGATCTGCCGGAAGACCGCACCGATCCGGTGTACGGTGAGGCGACGTACTCGGCCGAGTTCTACGCCACCGTGTTCGGTACGCGCATCTGTCTCGATGTGCTCGCCAAGGCCCTGGATATTGAAGACACGCCGCTGGTTCGCGAT
>SLDM01000119.1 GCA_007125255.1 Phycisphaerales bacterium | reverse complement strand
GTAGTTGCGTTACTGCAATTGAGTTGCACTCGTTGCCTGGCGTCAGGCGCCTCGCCCTTCCAACCCCGATTCCGCCTCCGCGCTCTCCGCGTCCTCCGCGGTCATTCTCAACTCCTTCCCTTGGTCACTTCCTCTGGTCGTCGTGCTTAGGTTCGATGGTCGTTGTTCCACCCGGCACGGCCGACTCGCTTCGCTCGCTGGCCGTGGCACCCGGCGCAGCGAGTCGGCAGTGCGGCCGAAGACTCGGTGGACGCGTCGTTCTGGTCTCCGCTTTACAGCAGGAGCAGCGCGTGGATCGTGATGCCGAACAGGCCGGACACCAGCGCCATCATGATTGCAACGAAGCGCGGTGAAGCGATCTGCAGGTAGGAGCGGCAGGCAACGGTCCACCAGCAGGCCAGCCAGAGCGAGCAGATGCCGGCGAGACCGGCGGCGACCACGAACAGTTCATCGAGCCCGAAGAATCCCCAACCGTGATCGAAGGCCAACTGCCATGGATTGATCCGCCCGGCGATCGCTGAATAGTCGAGCAAAAACAATGTCGCCTGCATCGCGTACCAGGTCGTGATCACGACGACGGGCAGGATCCACCCGTAGATCCAGACCCGCGCGATATGCCCGAAACGCACTTTCCCCGGCGCCCGGGTGAACGAAAGCATCAGGTAGACGAGTGGACCGCACGCCAGCGCAGCCAACGGCGCCATGCCGCTGGGGAGCATCTCTTCACCCCAGAGCTCCCGAACATGGCCGAAGATCATCGCCCAGTAAGAAGTGTCCCATATCGCTCCCTGATACCCCGCGCTCTGGTAGAGGGCGTGGATCACAATGGTCGACACCAACGTGTAGCCGGTGATGAAAACCATGATCAGCAGCAGTCCAACGACGATGACGGGGCGAAGGTCGATGGTGTCTTCGAGCGTGATCTCACGCCAGAAGGCACGCGGTTTCAGGCCGTACAGCAGTGTGAGCGCCAGGCGGCGGAAAGGCCGGTCGCGCCAGTTGAGTTCGAACAGCCACGGGTGTCGGGCGATCTTGAAGACGCGAGACCAGTTCAGCTCGTAGCCGCATTCGACGCACGTGCCGTTCATGGGACACCGATCGGTCCAGGTCGCGACCTGACCGCGCTGATCATAACCGCACCTCGGGCAATCGATGCGCCGGTCACCCGGCAGTGGCGCGGCCTGAGATCGGGGATCGGTCTTCACGGCGTCTCCTGTCCCGAAGCGGCCATCGCCACAATTGAACCGCGCCGGGATCCTCCCGCGCGGTCTGTCACCAGCAGTTGGTCACCCGGCGACGCCTCACGCCTTCGCGCCGGCGACCTCCTTGGACTGGTCTGCCGCGGCGGATTCCATCGGTACCGGGATGCGGCTCTGGATGCAGGCAAAGCGATTGGCGACGAACGCGCCGTCGGTCAGGGATGCATTGCCCGAGGGGTTCAGCCCTGTGACGTGGAAGTCACTGAACGCCGCGGACTGGTTGACGAAGATGTGTCCGGTCAGGTTGCACGAGACCGGCACGCCCGCGGTGGTCATCGCCCGCACCGTCCGTTCGAGCACCGCATCATCCGTCGAATACACGCCGCAGGTGATCGCCCCGAGACAGATCGCGCTTGACCGCGCGAGCTCAATCGACTGCTCGGTGGAATCGGTCGCGACGAGATAGATGATCGGGCCGAACATCTCGCGCATGTAGAGGTCCTTCTTCGCGGCATCGACCTTGAGGATGACCGGCGAATGCTGCCGGGCGTCCTTGAACATCTCGTTCTCGATGCGGCCGGAATCGCGCAGGACCTCACCGCCGTCCTTCTTCGCCTGCTCGATCCGCTTGACGGTGGCGGGGTTCTGGATCGCGCCGAGGACTTCGACCGCGCGTTTCGGTTCACCGAGGAACCAGTCGACCGCCTTGACGAAGGCGGCCGCAACCTCATCGAAGCTCATGCGCTCTCCGCCCACCTCGATACCATCCCTGGGAATGTAGATATTCTGGCTCGTCGTGCACATCTGGCCGGAGTAGAGCGAAACGGTGAACGCGAGATTGCCGGTGACGGCTTTGAGATCTTCGACGGAATCGATGATGAGCGAGTTGACGCCCGCCTTCTCCGTGAAGACGACGGCCTGTTTGGCGTTCTCTTCGATCCACTCACCGAACGCGCTCGAACCGGTGTAGTCGATGATCCTGACGTCGGCGTTCGTGCAGAGTTCCTTCGTGACCGGCGCGTCCGCGGCGTCCGCGAGGAGCAGCGCGAGGTTCGGATCGAAGCCGTTCTCCGCCAGAACTTCGCGGATGACATCGACGGTGATCGCCAGCGGCAGGACCGCGCCGGGGTGCGGCTTGACGATGGTCGCGTTGCCGGTGGCAAGGTTGGCGAAAATCGCGCCGTAGCTGTTCCAGGTCGGGAAGGTGGAGCAGGCGATCACCGCGCCGATGCCGCGCGGCACGATGTGGAAGGTCTTCTTCAGGTTGACGAAATCGGTCTTGCTGACCTGCTTGGTCCACGTGCAGTCGCGGGCGTGGCGATTCATCTCCTGCCAGGCGTAGGCCACGCCCTCGAGGCCGCGATCCTGCGCATGCGGCCCGCCCGCCTGGAAGGCCATCATGAACCCCTGCCCGGTCGTGTGCATCACCGCGTTGCCGAGTTCAAAGCTGCGCTGGTTGAGCCGCTTGAGAATCTCCAGACAGATGCCGACGCGCGTTTCCGGTCCGGCGTCCATCCACTTCTCGAGCCCGGCATTGGCCGCCTTCACCGCGGTCTCAACCTCGAGCCTGGGGTAGCTGATTCCGAGATCGAACCCGTAGGGCGACTCTTCGCCGCCGACGGTACCGGAGGACGGCGGGGGCTGTTTGAACGCGAACGGCTGGTTGAGGCGCGCTTTGAACGCAGCGATGCCATCGTCCTTGGCCGTTTCGCCGTAAATCCTGCCGCTGGGCACCTCGGGGTAGGCGGAGTAGAACCCGCGGTCGTGGGCGGCCTGGACGGCGGCGTCGAGGGTCTTGCGGTGCGTTTCAAAGAGCGGATGCGTCACGGGAAACCTTCCTTCTCGAAGTGATCCTCAGGGGAGAGCGAGCTCAGAATGCGTTCACCAATTCTACTCTACGCGCTGTCCGCTGCATCCGCGACCAGCGTCATGACATCGTCCGGCTTGCGGGCGGTCAGAATCCGCTCGACCTGGTCGGCCCGGCTGAGCGACTTGGCGATCACGGAAAGGGCCTGCAGGTGCTCCTCGGGCGGGGCATCGGCGGGGCTCAGCAGCACGATCAGCAGCTGGGCCGGCTCCTGGATGCCGGGCACGCGGATGCCGGTCACGCTCCGGCCGAGGAAGACCTGCGGCTCCTTCACGTACGGCACGTGCCGATGGAGCAGGACCATGCCCGGCGCAAGCTCCATCGCGAACTGTTCGACATTGCGCATCAACGTCTGGCGGAGTGATTCCCGCACCCCGGCCTCGCCCTCGAACGCCGAATAAAGAATCTCGCGCACGACGTCGTCGAGATGATCGCAATCAATGTCGAGCACGATGCGGTTGACATCAAAGTAGAGATGCGACTGGCTCGGCGTGCGGGCTTCCCGGGCCCGGAGAATCTCGGACGGATACACCATCACCACGTGATGGCGCTCGAACCGCGCAGACAACCGCTGGGGCAGACGCGCGTTGTCCGCGGTCCAGGAGATGCGTCCGGACCGGCTGGACATGAGCACGATCATGTCATCGTTCTCAACTTCATCGTCGAGGGTGCTCGTGAGCTGACTCCACGTTGCCAGCGAGACCGATTCGACAGAAACCTTCGGCTTGATCGCTTCCACCGCCTCCCGAACCCGCTCCGCCGCCACCTGGGGCGTGACCAGGGCGATCCGGGTGCCGAGTTGCTTCGCCAGCCGCTTGACCTGTTTGACCGCGTCGGCGAAACCCGGCTCCCGTTCGGCAAAGCGCGGCACCACGAGCACGATGCGATTCGTGGTGTTGACCGGCGTCTCGATGAGCCGGCAGATCATGACCAGTTGCCGGGTGTTCTGAATCAGCTGATCAAGAATGCTGCCGAGAAAACGCTGCCGCGTGGTGACCACGCCGTTCCAGCCGATGACGAGCGTAGAGATGCGACGCTCGCGCACCGCGCGGTGGATCCCGTTGGCGATGTTCAGGTCGACCCGCGTCACCGGCAGGACCGGCACCCCCGCCGCGGTCGCGTGCAGGACCGCGTGGCTGAGAATCTTCTCGCCGCTGGACACCTGCGCCTGCACATCCGGACCATCGCGGGCAACGGTCAGAGGATAAATCGGCTCATTCGAGTCGGCGGAGCGGATCATGAGCGCGATATCCATCAATCCCGGCGCGTTGGCGGGATTCGCCAGCGGCACCATGATCCGCTGCGTCGTGTCGATCTCGACCTCTTCCTGCTCACTCTCAAGCGCGATCTGCCGGCCGTACCGTTCGACCACCACCGGTCCGATGAGACATGTGATCAGGATCAGCAGCACGACCGCATTCACCGCGACCTCATCGAAGAGTTGAAGCTGGTCAAATCCGATGAGCGTGACGGCGAGCGTGGCGGCGGCCTGCGGCACGGTCAGGCCGTACATCGTCCACCCTTCCGAGGACCGGTAGCCGAACGCCCACTGCGCGATTTTCGCGGCCAGCATCTTGCCGAAGAGCACCAGCGCCGCAAACGTCAGCGCGAGGCCCCAGAGTTCCAGACTGCCGAAGAGCACGCGAAAGTCCACGAGCATTCCGACGGAGAGCAGAAAGAACGGGATGAAGAGCGCATCACCGACGAACTGCACGCGGCTCATCAGCGGCGAGTTGTCCGGCACGAGTCGATTGAGCGTCAGCCCCGCCAGGAACGCCCCGATGATCGGGGCGAGCCCGACCAGTTCACTCAGCACCGCCGAGGCGAAGAGCATCACGAGCAGAAAGACGAAGTCCGCATCCCCGGTGCTCTGGACGTTGCGAAAGAACCACCGGCCGACGATCGGCAGACCGACGATGATCACCGTGGCGTAGAGCAGCAGCATGAGGACAAACTGAACCCAGAAGCCCACGCTGACCTCACCGAGCGTGATCGCCACGACCGCCGCCAGGACGCCGAGCGCGAGCGTATCCGCCACGAT
The DNA here is from genome assembly GCA_007125255.1 of Phycisphaerales bacterium. GTDB lineage: Bacteria > Planctomycetota > Phycisphaerae > Phycisphaerales > SM1A02 > SKZB01. Next base: position 1,265 of record SLDM01000119.1, on the reverse strand, counting down.
CGTCCCGCCCATGGTCATCGTGACCGCGCGGTTGCGGGTGATGCCGAGGCGCTTGGCGATCGGGTAGGCCAGCAGCGTATGTGAGCCGACGATCGAACCGATCAGCAGGGCGGTCAGAAGCCCGACATCCAGGATGTAGATGCCGATCGCGATCGCGAACATCTGCGGGATCAGAAAGGTGAGCAGGCCGAAGCTGAAGCTCCGAACGCGGTTGCGCAGGAACTGGTTCAGATCCATCGAAAGCCCGGCCGTGAACATGAGGTAGAGCAGACCGACCGTTCCGAGCAGCTCAATGGTGTTGTCGCGGTCGAGCAGGCCGAGCGCGCTCGGTCCGATGATCGCCCCGGCCAGAATGATGCCGATCAGCCCCGGAATCTTGATTCTCCGGACGAAGAGCGGCGCGATGAGAATGATCGCCATCACGATGGCGAAGACCACCACCGGATTGGTGAAGGGCAGGTTCTCGTCGAAGACTTCGAGCAGCCAGTTCATGGGCATGGGAGCGGCAGTTGACGTGATTCGACCGGAAGCAGGTCCGGCCATTGTCGTCGCGAGACGCGCGCTTCGTCAACGCGGCGCGTTTTCCCCCTGGGCGCGGCGATAACACGCTTCGGGTGGCGGGCGCTTTTCTCCCTGCGCTTCCAGGACGTAAAGCTGCTCCTCGCCCTCTTCATCCCGGACAAGCAGCGGTACCTGCGAGGCAGGATCACACTCCCGGATAATCGCGCCGAAATCATCACCCTCGGGAATCGTCGCCGCCGGGACGTGCGAGAGCAGCGGCGGGTCGGAGTCACCCGTTGCCGCCTTGCGCAAGTCGGCGCGGTGTACCAGAAGTACGCCCGGTCCACGCTGCAGCGTTGCCTCCCAGGCTTTCGCGGCAAGCGTCTCCCAGATCGACATCGCCGCGCGAAGATCGACTTGTTGTTCATGCGTCAGTTCGGTCATCGGCCCTGTTGCTCCTGCTGCGGTTGTCACGACGGACTGCTCATGCCAAGATAACCATTCGTATGACCGCGATGCTTTCCATTCTCGTGGCCTCGGCGGGCATGCTCGCCGTCGGCATGCTCGTCTGGCGCCTCCTGCAGGCGCAGGAGGCGAGGGAAGAGCAGCGCGACCCGGACCAGCGCGGGAAGAGGGCCGACACGAAGAAGAGTGATCAGTAGACCTCGAGCATGCAGCGCGCCGTCGGCCGGACGTACCGCTTGACCTGAGCCGCGTCCCAAGCGCCGGGATCCACATCGGCCAGGTCGGGCTTGATCTCCAGG
>SLDM01000114.1 GCA_007125255.1 Phycisphaerales bacterium | reverse complement strand
CCAGTCCGCGAGTTCCGTCATGTACTCGATCCCGCTGCGGACGGTGTGGACATTCCCGATGGTCTTCTCGATGCAGTGGGCGGCAAAGATGTTGCCCAGGGTTGAGTCTTCCCAGCCCGGCACGAAGATCGGCAGGTTCTTCTCCGCGGCAGCAAGCATCCAGGAGTCTTTCGGGTCGATTTCGTAGTGCGATTCCAGCGCCCCGCTGCGCAGGACCCGGTAGAGGAACTCATGCGGAAAGAATCGCTCGCCGGCCTGGTCGGCCCGCGTCCATTCATCCAGAATGGCCTTCTCGATGCGCCGGATCGCCTCTTCTTCCGGAATGCACGTATCGGTCACGCGATTGAGATGCCGATCGTGCAGTTGCAGCTCCTGTTCCGCGGTGAGTTCACGCCAGTTCGGGATGCGCACGTAATGGGAGTGGGCCACCAGGTTGAAGACGTCTTCCTCGAGGTTCGCGCCGGTGCAGCAGATGGCGTGGACCTTCTCCTGGCGGATCATCTCCGCGAGTGACCGCCCGAGTTCCGCCGTGCTCATCGCCCCGGCCATGGTCAGGAACATCTTGCCGCCCTTTTCGAGATGGTCGCGGTACGCCTGGGCGGAGTCCATGACCGTCGCGGCGTTGTAATGCCGGTAATGCTTCTTCAGAAACTCGCTGATCGTTGCCATGGGCGCAGAAGGTACGGCAGCAACGCGTGTGCGACAAGCGGAAGGCGGCGGAGAACGTCGAGGGAGGAGTCCGGGGAGCGCGGGAGCGGGAGCGGGCGGTCAGTCATGAACGCGGTAGTGCCGGAGGTACCGCTCACTCAACTGCGCCGGCGTCAGACCGTAGTACCGCTTCAGCGCTTCTTCCCAGGTCTCACCCTTCTTGATGGACTCCACCCAGCGCGGAAAACCGTTTGGCTGCTGCTCCACGAGGTACTCGACCAGAAGCGCCGCGAGCGGCGCGACGACCGGTTGGGCCCGCTCCCAGGTCTCGTCACCGTAATCGACCTGGAAGACCGGTGGCAGCGGCGCGTCGCCGCGGATCAGTTCGTAGGCGTGCTTCCGCCGATCTTCCATGACCCAGGATGATTTCGCCAGCGCCTCGTGGGCCATCCATTCGGCAAGGCCCTCGTTCGCCCAGAACGGAAGGCGGCGGGGTGATTCGTAGCGGTGCAACAGGCCGAAGACGAAATGGCGAACCAGTTCAAGTTCAGTTCGGCGGCGCTCGCCCTCGCGATGGCTCAGCACGAACACCTTGGGACCGACCGGATGCATGATCGCGACGTCCGAAGGCCGCGCCAGATAACCGAAGCCCTCCGCCTGGATCTCCCGGAACGCCGCTTCCTCGGAGAAGACCATGACGACCGCTTTGCCCCAGAACAGGCTGCGCGTCGGGTTCCGCCGCATGATGACCGCAAACCGGTGGGCAATCTGATCAAGCTGCTTGGCGAGCTCTACCGCCTCGTAGCGCTCCGTGTCGGAGTAGAGCAGCAAGTGTCTCGTTTCGATCGGCTCGATCGTGCGTCCGAGCTGACCGAGCAACCGCTCCGCGTCGCTGCGCATGACCGACCGGGCATCACGCTGTTCGACGGCATCCAGCTCCGGCCAGGGTGCCGTGGGCCAGCGGCGCGCTTCGGGATGAACCGTCTCCAGTTGCTGCCGCGCTTCGTCCTCGGCCTGCTGCTTCCGCAACATGGCCTCGGCTTCAACCTCGGCACGCACATCCGAGATGCGATCGGAGATCGATACCTCTGACGCCTGGGCCAGTTGCTTCGCGCGGGCCAGCGCCTGCTCCGCCCTCGCCTCCGCCGGCGGCTGCTCGATGGCCACGATCAGCAGGGCGTGCCCGAAACGCAGCCACGCTTCGTAATCATCCCGGTCAATGAACTGCCGTCCGATCCGCCACGCATCCCGGTGGTTCAATTCTTCCCAGGCGTACTGTCCGAACGTTCCCGTCACGACCCGGTGATCCCAGGCCCGGATTTCGCCCCGAACCGTGGTGCCTGAACGTAACTGGAACTGCACCCTCACCTTCTGAATTGAATCGCCGGCCTCCTCATCACCACCTTTGGCAGGTAGCGCGAGCGAAAGGACCACGAGATATGCCAATATGGCACAGGAGAAATGATTCATGACGGATACGACATGCCTTTCCGGGGACGAAGCTGCGGGATTTTATCATCCCCGGCGGGATCATCGCCGAATAATGGAACGGAACTTGCGTCTTATTCTGGGGCGGGAGTGCGGTAGCGTCCGCGCTTCCCGGCCGATAGAGTCCAATGAACGTGCCGGGTGAGTGCGGTGCGACCCTGACGAAGGAGTGTCCCATGTTTGAACGACTGACCGATCGTGCCCGCAAGGTGATGGCGCTGGCCAACCAGGAAGCCCAGCGCTTCAATCACGAATACATCGGGACGGAGCACATCCTTCTCGGCCTCGTCAAGGAAGGATCCGGCGTCGGGGCGAACGTGCTGAAAAACCTCGGCATCGATCTCCGCAAGGTCCGCCTTGAAGTCGAAAAGCTCGTCAAGAGCGGCCCGGACATGGTCACCATGGGCAAACTGCCCCAGACCCCCCGCGCCAAGAAGGTCATCGAGTACGCCATCGAAGAGGCCCGCAACCTCAACCACAACTACGTCGGGACCGAACACCTGCTGCTCGGCCTGCTCCGCGAACACGACGGCGTGGCGGCCCAGGTCCTCATGAACCTCGGCCTCAAGCTCGAAGAGGTCCGCGAGGAGGTCCTGAACCTGCTCGGCGCGGGCGTGGAAAGCGAAGAGAGCAACGAGCCGATGGACCCCGCCGGCGGATCCGAACCCGGCACCGGCGGTCAACGACGCGGCAAGAGCAAGACCCCGGCCCTCGACAGCTTCGGCCGGGACCTCACCGAACTCGCGCGAAGCAGCGAGCTGGATCCGGTGATCGGCCGCGCGAACGAAATCGAGCGACTGATCCAGATCCTCTGCCGCCGCACGAAGAACAACCCCGTGCTGCTCGGTGAAGCGGGTGTGGGCAAGACCGCCATCGTGGAAGGCCTCGCCCAGAAGATCATCAACAAGGAAGTCCCGGACCTGCTCCAGGATCGCCGCCTCGTCGTCCTCGACCTGGCGATGATGGTCGCCGGAACGAAGTACCGCGGCCAGTTCGAAGAGCGCATCAAGGCGGTGATGAACGAAGTCCGGCGCGCGAAGAACGTGATCCTCTTTATTGACGAGCTGCACACCCTGGTCGGTGCCGGCGGGGCGGAAGGTGCCATCGATGCCTCGAACGTCCTCAAGCCCGCCCTCTCCCGCGGTGAGATTCAGTGCATCGGCGCGACGACCTTTGATGAGTACCGCAAGTACATCGAGAAGGACAACGCCCTCGAGCGGCGATTCCAGTCGATCGCGGTCGAACCTCCCACCGCGGAGCAGACCGTTGAGATCCTCAAGGGGCTCTCCGAGCGCTACGCCCAGCACCACCGGGTCAAGATCACACCCGAAGCGATCCGCGCGGCGGTCGAATTGTCCGGCCGGTACATTCCGGGCCGCGTGCAGCCGGACAAGTCCATCGACGTGATCGACGAAGCCGGCGCCCGCGTACGGCTGAAAAGCATGACCAAGCCGCCGGATCTTGCCGACATCGAGGAGCAGATCGAACTGCTCTCGATCGAGAAGGACGAGGCGGTCAAGAACGCCGACTACGAGAAGGCGGCCGAACTCCGCGACAAGGCGGAAAAACTCCGCGCCGAAAAGGACAAGCTCCAGCAGGGGTGGCGCAAGAAAATGAACGAGGTTGACGGCGTCGTCGATGAGGAAGTCATCGCGGAAGTCGTCAGCAAGATGACCGGCGTCCCGCTGACCCGTCTCGAGAAGGAAGAGTCCGAACGGCTGCTCCAGCTCGAGAAGGAACTGCACAAGTCGGTCGTCAGCCAGGACGAGGCGGTCAAGAGCGTCGCCCGCGCGATCCGCAAGGCCCGGTCCGGACTCAAGGACCCGATGCGCCCGATGGGCAGCTTCATCTTCGTCGGCCCCTCCGGCGTCGGGAAGACCCTGCTCGCCAAGGCGCTGGCGGAGTTCATGTTCGGCGACCCCGATGCGCTGATCTATCTCGACATGTCCGAGTACATGGAGAAGCACAACGTCAGCCGCCTCATCGGCGCGCCTCCCGGCTACGTCGGCTACGAAGAGGGCGGCCAGCTCACCGAGCGCATCCGCCGGCGGCCCTACGCCGTCGTTCTGCTCGACGAAGTGGAAAAGGCGCACCCGGACGTCTTCAACATGCTCCTCCAGATCATGGAGGAAGGCCGTCTGACCGACTCGTTCGGCCGCAACGTCGACTTCAAGAACGTCGTCCTGATCATGACCTCCAACATCGGTGCCGACCTCATCAAGGGCGGTCAGTCCTTCGGCTTCGGCAAGCGCGACGAGGTTCAGGACTACGATCGAATCAAGACGTCGCTGATGGGCGAGGTCGAGAAATTCTTCCGTCCCGAATTCATCAACCGCCTGGATGACATCATCGTCTTCCGGCCGCTGATCAAGGACGACCTGTACCAGATCATCGATATCGAACTGGACAAGGTCCGCAAGCGGCTCCGGGCGAAAGAGATGGAGATGGAACTCGATCAGGCCGCCAAGGACTTCCTGATTGACAAGGGCTATAACCCCGACTTCGGCGCCCGTCCGCTGCGGCGCGCGATCTCCCAGTACATTGAAGATCCGCTTGCCGAATCACTCCTCTCCGGCGAATACCACGCCGGGGAAAAGATCATCGTCACGCGAAAGGGCGAGGAAGAGCATCTCTTCTTCACCTCCGAGCCGATTCCGAAGAAGTCCGACGAGGATGAGAACGGCGGCGGCGGAGACGGTGGTGGCGGCGACAACGGCAGCGGCTCCCCCAAGCCGTCGAAGACGCCGGCGAAGACCGCATGATTCCGCAGAGCTGTTTCTTCTCCTGAAAACTCCCTGTCCGGAACGTCTCTCCCCCCAAAGTCCCCCCAAAGACGATTCTCTCCAGCGGGCCGCCAGTCGGCCCGCTGTTTTTTGCGGCCCCGCCGAACCAGCAATCGTCTGTGCGTCTGTGCGTCTCCCGGCACCGTCGGGCGGTCGGCCTCGAGGTCATTCCGCGGTAATCACCACCACCGTCCCTAGCGGATCATGACCAGCTTGATCGCGAAACCTTCACTGATCATGCGCACGTGGCGAAACTTCAGCCCTTCCGCGGCCCGGGGACGGAGAGAGACATCCAGCACCCCGTCGCCCCGCCGTTCGATCCGGGTTTCGTGACGATCGATGCCCAGGTAGATACGCGTCAACGATCGAATCAGCTCGCGGCGATTGCGCTCCAGGTACGCCTCGAAGTCTTCCTGACTGTGCCCGCCCCGCTCCCACTCGCGCAGTGTCGGCTCCGAAAGGAGCTGCTCGTAGATGAGCTCGTACTCCTGGTTGTGCAGGCACGTGATCAGATGCACGAGCAGATGCTCGGGCATGAATCCGGAGAGTGTGACGGTGCCGTCATCGGACTCCTTCCGCAGTTCGTATCGCTCCGGCTCGGCCTCGGCGCTCGTGATCCGATTCTGCTGCAGTCTCTCTTCGGTTTTCCGGGGCAGGCGCGATCCGTAGACAATCCGCGTTCCGTCCCGGCGCACCACTTCATCGGGAAGTTCCGTCTCAACCGCCTGTTCGTAGAAAGCCGGACGGCGGTGGTATTCGACGCGGTACGGCTCACACGCCGCGAGAACCACGAACATGACGGCAAGGCCGGCCACGCCCGGCGCATGTGCGGGACAGGTCATGCGCCCTCTCGTGCGGGGGCCCTTCTGGAAATCCGTGTGAAAAATCATGCGGAAACTCTTGCCGAAACCGTCCCCCCTGATTCGATCCTGGTTCGACCCTGATTCGACCCCGATTCGACCGGGCAGACTCGCATCGTACCTCCGCCGGATGCCGCACGCCCTCCTGATCGGTCCGAATCTCGCGGTTGTTCCTCAATCGGACCGGCACCCGCGCCGATCACTCCCGGCCGCCCCCGCCCTCGCGAGTGCCGCCGCCTCCGTACGGCCGTCGTGGCGGCATGGGTGCCGCATCCATATCGATCACGAAATCCGCGATCCACAACTGGCTGGTGCGGCTGCCGTCGCGCTGACTCGTCCACATCATGATCGAGCCGTCGGAATTGAACACCGGCAGCCCGTCAAACCCTTCCGCATGGGTCAGCCGGCGGTTTCGCGTGCCGTACTTCACCGTTCCGGTTGACCCTTCAAGGTCACCCGGATCGGCATCGATCATAAAAATCTCGTACTGGCGGTGGCTGACCTCGCTGCTGGCGTAGACGAGGAAGCGCCCGCTCGGATGCCAGAACGGCGCCCAGTTCACGTGCTGGTTGTCGGTGATCTGGAACTCGCGCTTCAGGCCGAT
>SLDM01000011.1 GCA_007125255.1 Phycisphaerales bacterium | reverse complement strand
ATTGGTCATGGTGGGATCGCTCTGGTTGCAGAGGCCACCGGCGTCTCCCGATCGACAATCAGCCGCGGATTGCGCGAACTCGATGCGGGCGAGGTCATCGAGGAGGGCCGGGTTCGGCGTGCCGGCGCTGGTCGAAAGAAGGTTGAAGAGAATGATGTGACGCTGCTCGCCGATCTTGACGCACTGCTGGATATGTCAGTCTCCGGTGATCCGCAATCTCCGCTTCGCTGGACCTCCAAGAGTGTCAGGAAGCTTGCTAAGCAGCTCACGTCGATGGGGCATGAAATCAGCCATACCACCGTTGCGGAGTTGCTGCACGCGGCCGGGTACAGCCTCCAGGCGAACCGAAAGGCGAAGGAGGGCCGGTCGCATCCGGACAGGAACGCGCAATTCGAGTACATCAACCGTCGAGTCAAGGCGCATCAGCGCAGAGGTCAGCCAGTGATCTCGGTTGACACGAAAAAGAAGGAACTGGTCGGAGACTTCAGGAATGCCGGCCGGGAGTGGCGTCCGGAGGGTCATCCCGAGCGCGTGAAGGTGCATGACTTCAAGATTCCCGAACTGGGCAAGGCGATTCCCTACGGCGTGTACGATCTCACACGTAACGCTGGCTGGGTCAGCGTCGGAATCGATCATGACACGGCGTCGTTTGCGGTCCAGAGCATTCGCCGATGGTGGCAGACAATGGGGCGTGGCACATATCCGAAGGCGACATCATTGCTGATCACTGCCGACGGCGGTGGCAGCAACGGATCCAGCAACCGATTGTGGAAGTGGGAGCTTCAGAAGTTCGCCAACAGCGTCAATCTCAACGTGAACGTATGTCACTTCCCGCCGGGAACGAGCAAATGGAACAAGATCGAGCATCGCATGTTCTCATACATCACGATGAACTGGCGAGGCAGGCCGCTGACGAGTCTTGCCGTCATCGTGAGTCTGATCGCCGGTACTCGAACTCAACAGGGGCTGCGCATTCGATGCGAACTTGATGAGCGCAGTTACCCGCGTGGTCGCGAAGTCACGCCCGCGCAGCTGGCGAGCGTCGATCTCCGGCCCGATGCCTTTCACGGCGAGTGGAACTATGCCATCCGCCGACGCGCCAAATCATCCAGGGAATGATGCATTTATTTCCTGACACTGCCTTTGTCGGCCTCTTTTGGCCTTCGCCGGCGGTGTTCCGTAAGCGTTCCGTGAAAGTTGGGAACGAAGAGAAGCATAGCGCGCGGGGACGGCAAAGCAAGGGAATTCTCCAGATTGACTCACCGATTCTTCATTCTGCATGGCGCCCGGCGGGGGACCCCGGAAAATTCGGTTTTGAAGTCGCGCTGCTCGCTGGTGGTGGACCCCGGCATGAAGGCAAAGAGGCGCGCAGGGGAAGTAACGAAGTAACGAAGTGACGAAGTGACGGAGTCGAGGGATCGAGGCATCGAGGACAGTAAGGGCGTCAGATAGGCGTCATGCCTTGGTCGGATGATCATCGTTCCATCCCGCACGGCCGACGCGCTGCGCTCGCTGGCCGTGGCACCCCGGGATTCATCGCGCAGGACGTCTTCGGCGCGCCCCCCTGGAATCCCGCTTCCGCGGGAATGACGAAACCAGAACTCATGACGCCGCCACCCTCCCCTTCGTGCCCCCGTGCCTTCGTGCCTCCCCTTCGTCACTCCGTCACTCTCCCTCCGTCTCTCCCTTCTGCCCTCAGCCGGGGCGCCGGCCCCGAATGGGCGTTGGTTCTTCGGCTGGAATGTATCCGCATGACTCGACCAGTTGCCCCGGAGGAACCGGAACTGCACCGCGCGGCTCGTAGGGGAGATATCGCTACGCTTGAGCGGTTACACCGCGTTGGGGCGGACATGGACAGCCGCACTGATATTGAGATTGACGAAGATTGCACGCTGCGCGGGCTGTCGCCGCTGATGGTGGCGGCGCGATCCATCGACGGCGCGACGGTCGAGACGCTGAAGTGGCTCCTTGAACATGGCGCCGATCTTCACGCCGAATCGGAATGGGGTTTGACCGCGGCCTGGTTCGCAGCGGGCAGGGGCGGACGGAGTTCTTCTCAGAAGTGGCGGTTGGTCCCCGACCATGTGGACCGGCTCCGGTTTCTCCTCGATGCCGATGGTGACCGGCGCGGCGCGAAGCGCGTCATCGATCCTTCGCTGCTGACCCAACTGCATGGTCTGCCGGGGAGATTCCGCTGTTCATGGCGGCCGAATCGGGCAGCGTGGAATGTGTGCGCCTGATCCTGGAGCATGGCGCTGACCCGAACACGCTCGATGACCTGGGTGAGACCGCGCTGATGCGGGCCGGGCGCGCGAAGGTCTTCGCGGCGCTGCTCGAAGCGGGGGCGGACCCGCACATCTGCGCCGAGTACGGCGGCGATGCGCTGAATAAGTTTCGGGGCTTCAGGAATCTGTGTGGGCCGTCCTCGGTGGCCAGCACGGCGGCGTCGTCCCGACATCGTCATTCCCCTCTTCCGGCATCAACTGCGACTGAACGCCATGACGGCCGGCTCGTCGGGGCCCCAGACTGCGCTCCGGCCCCGGAGCAGATGAGGCGGGCGGCGTGCACAGCACGATTGCTGAACGTCCTTTGCGATATCGATCCGCACACGACCGTCGACGCTTCCGGTGCTCGTCTCCCGCCGACCCGGCCGTCATGGCTCGCGTCGCGTGCTCTCGTCGCACTCTGCTTCTTCGGGAACAGTTTTGAGATAGTGTCGCTCTCTCCGATGTCTAACCCGCACAAACGTCCTTGCACTGACTTCGCGAAGAATGGCCCATGAGCCCTTTCGGGGGTCGGCCGGGGGGCCAGAGGGGGGTGGCGGCGAAGCCCCCCAGTGGAGGCTCACCGGCGCCGCGGCGTCGCCGGTCATTCCTTCGTGATCGTGGTCCAGGCGATTGCCGTCGGCGCCCAGATCCAGGCAGGCACGCGCGGATGGCGCGACCGCGCCGTAAGTTACCCAATCTGGAGATTTCAAACGACGTCGGGTTCGCACGACCCACACGATTTCCTGAAGACCCTAAGTTTCTTTGTGGCGACGTCAGCGACGCGGCGTGCGGCCGTGAGCGTTTGGCAATGGCGAGAGTTCTCATCGATGCCGGCGTCTCCATCGAGACCGAGAAAGGGCCGGCAGGCATGACCCGGCTGCAAGCCGCTGCCTTTTCGCACGCGGTGGATGCAGTTGATTTTCTCCTGGAGTGCGGGGCGGATCCACCGGCCGGGGAGAAAGGCGGGACCGCGCTGCATACGGTCTGCTGGCACCGGGAGGAGTCCTCGGGAGCGTCGAACGCCACGGTCCAGATCAACAAACGATTGATCGCGGCCGGAGTTGATCCGAATGTGCGCAATCAACGGGGCGAGACGCCGATGCACGAGGCAGCATTCGGAGATGGGGCCAACCCGACTGCGGTTCGAACGCTGCTGCAACACGGCGCCGATGCCGACCCGGTGGACCACATGGGCGTCACGCCGTTGATCGCGGGAGCGCAGTTCTTCAGCGATCCGGAGTGTATCCGCCTTCTGCTGGATGCCGGTGCCGATCCCTTGCGAAAAGATGCTCAAGGCCGGTCGGCGATCGATGTCGCCGAAAGCCACTTGAGCTTTCTCAGATCCTCCGCTGAACCCGAAGCGTCCGAGCCCCCATCGGATGAGCTTTGGGAACTGCGCCCGGAACAGATCGCCTCTCGCCGCAACTGGTCAGAGAAGCGGCTGAAGAACGCCATCGAAATTCTTGCGCTGCTCACCGAGGCCGCGGAGAAAGAGCGGTCCTCGTGACCGGTCCTCATGGTCGGCCGGGAGACCGCCGGCGACAAGAGTTTCTGATCCGCCGGATCATCATCCCCCGTCCAGGTCAGCGAGCAGTGAGGGCCGGTCTTCGATGACGACCTGATCGAACACGGCGGAGGGGGCGTGGCACTGCAGACAGTTGGTCTGCCACGGGTGCGTGGTCCGGATCGGGTCCGGGCCCTGCGGGCCGTGACAGCTCAGGCAGTTTTCCCGCATGAACGTCGTGTGGGGCACCGTCGGTGGCGCCCCGGGCCAGGCGCGTTCGCCCCCGACGGCGGACTCGACCGGTTCGAACGTGTTGTCGCGGAAGGTAAATGAGCCGAGGGCGGGGGCCGACTGTTCGACGTGACACTGGGTGCAGTTGGGCATGAACTCGTGGGACATGGGGGTGGCACGCACGCCCCGGCCGATCGAGATGCCATCACGGTGGCAGGCCATACAACTGGCGGCGGACATCTGATCGATCGGGTGGGGCACCGTCGGCGGCGCGCCGTCAAACGCGCGGCGCTCGGCCCGCGCGGCGAGGACCAGTTGCCGGCCGGCTTCGGTGCGCTCGGGTTCGCCGAACCAGTCGATCTGCGGCTGATCGAGATCGGTGAGGATGCTCCGCCATTCCGCGTTCGGGCCGTACTGCCGCCGATCAAACTCGAGGTAGGACATGGCGGGCACGGCACCCGGGAGCTCTTCGGCCGCGATCCGTTCACGCGGTTCAAGGTCAGGGACGGGAGTGCCCTGGCGGATCCCGACGAAGAAGCCGACGAACGCCAGAGCGATGATGGCAGCGAGCGCCAGGTGGACCGCCCGGGTGGTCGTGGGTTCGGGTTTCAGTGATTCATCGGCCATGGTGAACTCTCGGAGCGCGACCGGCGGTCGCGGGGTGGAGTTGTTACGTGCGCTGGTTCGGTGAGCGCGAGACCTTGACCGCGCACTTCTTGTAATCCGGCTGACGGGAGAAGGGGTCGTACGCTTCGAGCGTAACTTCGTTGATGAGCATGGTCTCATCGAAGAAGGGGACGAAGACCTGACCGCGCGGCGGCTTGCCCCGGCCGTTGACCCAGAGGGGCAGGTCCATGTGCCCTCGCCTGGACTCGATGCGGACGAGCTCGCCGCGATGGATACCGAGCTCACGCGCATCCTCGGGGTTCATCTCGGCGTAGGCCTTCGGCACGGCGCGCTGCAGTTCGGGGATGCGCCGTGTCATCGAGCCACTATGCCAGTGTTCAAGCACGCGGCCGGTGTTGAGCCAGAAGGGGTACTCATCGTTCGGCATCTCCGGCGGGTTCTCGTGCGGCCGGAACCAGATCAGGGCGCGATCGTCCTTCGTGACGGAGTTGTAGAATTGATACTCGCGGCCTTCTTCGACGTAGGGGTCATCAAAGCCGCTGAAACGGAAGCGCGTCTCCCGCCACGTCGCATCGTCCTGTTTGACGACCGGCCAGCGCAGGCCGCGGCTGGCGACGTACTCCTCGTACGGCGCGAGGTCTTTCTGCTTGTACGTCGTGAACGGGCGGTACTCCTCGAAGAGGTGCCGATCGACGTTGACGTCGTAGTAATGCTCCCACTCCCAGATCGGCACTTCGTTGCCGCTCTCATCTTCGATATGGAAGATGAACCTGCCATCCTTGCCGCGCATGCCCTCGTGGCCCTTCTCCATGAGCCGGTGGGCGACGGCGATGGTCATCCAGCAGTCATCGCGGGCGTCACCCGGCGGATCGACCATCTTCCACCAGTGCTGGGTGCGCCTCTCGGAGTTGCCGTACATGCCGTTCTTTTCGACCCACATCGCGGCGGGAAGGATCAGGTCGGCCAGCGCGGTCGTCGCGGTGGGATAGACATCCGAGACGATGAGGAACTTGTTCTCCAGCTCCTTCTTGCGGTTGAAGAGCTTGTGGAGGTTGGGGAGCGTCTGGCCGGGATTGGTCACCTGCACCCAGAGCGTATCCAGCGCGCCGTCGCGATCGGAGGGTGAGCAGAAGTGTTCGAACATCGCGACGGTGTGGTAGCCGGGCTGGGCCTTGATGCGGCCGCGCGGCACGTTCCAGAGGTCTTCCGACTCGGCGCGGTTCTCCGCATTGGCGATGACCCGGCCGCCGGGCAGGAGGTGGCAGAGAGTGCCGACTTCGCGCACCGTGCCGCACGCCGAAGGCTGGCCGGTAAGGGAGGTGGGGGAGTCCCCGGGCGTGCCGAAGTGGCCGGAGAGGAAGTGGATCGAGTGCACGAGGCAGTTGATCGCGGTGCCGCGCGTGTGCTGGTTCATGCCCATGCACCAGAGGGAGGTGATTCTTTTCGACGGGTCGCCGAAGAGATCGCCGAGCATGCGGATCTTCTCCGCCGGCACGCCGGAGAGCTCTTCGACGTGCTCGGGCGTGTATTTGTCGAGGGCCTGCCGGTACGCCTCGAAGCTCATCGGCATGCCGTACATGTTGCCGGGCTGGTCGGGGTCGAGCTGCCGGAAATTGCAGTACTTCTCGACGAACTCCCGGCTGTAGGTGCCGTTGCTGATGAGCAGGTGCGCGATGCCGTTGGCGATGGCGAGGTCGCCGTGCGGCTTCATCTCGAGGTATTCCTGGCACTGATCGGTCGTGCGCGTGCGGCGGGTACTGATGTCGATACAGAGAATCTCT
>SLDM01000264.1 GCA_007125255.1 Phycisphaerales bacterium | reverse complement strand
CGGCATCATCGGCGGCACCGGGCAGCTGCATAACCGGCTCTACCGGAACCAGGGTGACGGCACGTTCCAGGATGTCACGGTTGAGCAGAACCTGACCCAGTACGCCTTGAGTTTCCAGGCCGTCTTCTTCGACATGAACCGCAACGGATTTCTTGATCTTTATGTCTCCAACGATCGAGGGGCGCTGATCAGTTTTCCCGGCAACCTGCTCTACACCAACATCAACGGGAACTTCGAAGATGTTTCCGAGTCTTCCGGCGCCGGGGTCGAGCTCTTCTCGATGGGTCTGGCGTGCGGTGATCTGAACGGAAACGGTTATCCCGACCTCTACATGACGAACATCGCGGGCTACGAGAACGGCTACAACCCCCTGCTCATCAATCAGGGAGACGGCACCTTCGTGGAAGCCTCCGTCGAGGCTGGGATCGACCACTGGAAGACGTCGTGGGGATCGGTGTTCTTCGACTTCACCAACAACGGCTGGCTCGATCTCTTCGTCAACAACCAGTTCCTGCCGAATACGCTCTACTACCATCCCGGGCAGTTCCCCATGCAGGATGTGACCAGCCAGGCGCAGGTCGCGGGCAATACCGGCCCGTCACAGATTTCCTACTCCTCCGCCGTCGCGGATGTCACCGGAAACGGCGCGCTGGACCTCGTGACCAACGACTTCAACTCGCACGTTCGCCTTTACATCAACAACGAGGGCGTCAAGCGAAACTGGATTCGTTTCCGCGTGAAGGGGACGTTCCCGAATCTGCATGCGGTGGGCGCGAATGTCGACACGCGCATCGGCGATCAATGGCAGTATCGCGAGATCTACGCCGGCGGGAACAGCTACATCAGTCAGAACGAGCTGATCGTTCACGTCGGAACGGGCGATGCAACCCACGCCGATGAGATCGTCGTGACCTGGCCCGGTCAGTCCGCGACGCGCACGCTCACCAACTATCCCGCGAATCATCTGTGGAACATCTACCATCCCGATCACCTCGGAGATGGAACCGGAAGCGGGTCCATCGGTGTTTTCGATCTGCTCGGTATGCTCAGTGTATGGGGGGCCATTCAGCCCGGCGCGGAGGTGTACGACATGAACGGTGACGGCGTCATCGATGTCTTTGACCTTCTCGCGCTGCTTTCCCAGTGGGGATGAGACCGACAACACGACATCACTGTCGTGAGGCCATGACTCCAGACCACGGCACCCCGGCGTTGATCGTTCCATCTCGCATGGCCGACTCGCTGCGCTCGCTGGCCGTGGCACCCGCGCGAGGAACGTTCACGGCGCGGCCCCCTGGATTCCTGCTTCCGCGCGAATAACGGATTCAGGACCCTCCGAAATCACCCATCCCTTCGTGCCTTCATGCCTTCCCTCCGTCACTCCGTCGCTGTCACTCTGCCGCTTCGCATGCACTACGAGAGTTCGTCCTTCAGCAGCTGGCTCGGCCTGAAACCGACGGTGAGTGACTCCTTGACCTGAATCGGTTGGCCCGTCCCCGGATTGCGCACCGTGCGGGCCGAGCGTACGCGCCGGCTGAAGGTTCCGAAGCCGCTGATGGTGACGTTCGCATCACGCTTGATCCCCTCGCGAATCGCGTTCACGACCGATTCGACGGTGCGGGTCGCTTCGGCCCGTGAGACCTTGAGATCGGCCTGAACCGTGCGAATGAGCTCACCCTTGTTCATCGCTGGAAGACTCCCGCCGTGAGGCGAAGGGGGCGGACCTGCGAAATCGACAGACTCCGCTGAACACCGCGACCGGTCGGAAATCGCCATGCCGCGATCGATCAGTCCGGCGCGGCGGCCGCATGACCGGGCCGGTTGGACGCGGACCAGGTAACTGCGACTGTACTCTTCCGTCCGTCGGTGTCAATCGCATTGTTCAGCGCGGCGGATGGGGGTGGACTGGTCGTGGATGCGGCCGGTCGATACGCTGGCACCACGATGTCCCCTGCGGAACGCCCACGCATCCTCATCACCGAAACCCTTGCCACCCGGCCGCTCCAGTGGCTGGAAGCGCGGGCGGTTCTCGTCCAGTGCGCGAGCGATGATGCCGATTTTCCGGAGCATCTCCGGAATGCCGACGCGCTCATCGTGCGGACGTACACCACGGTCGATCAATCGTTGCTCGATCGCGCGCCGCGTCTGCGCATTATCGGCCGGGCCGGCGTCGGTCTGGACAACGTTGATCTCGAAGTCTGCCGGGTAAGAAAGATTCCCGTGGTGTACACGCCCGATGCCAACACCCAGGCGGTCGTGGAGTACGTATTCACCTTGCTCCTCGATCACCTGCGCCCGCATCCGTCACTGGCCGGGCCGGTCGACGACGCCACCTGGCGAACACTCCGGGCCGAGCACGTCGGGCGGCACGAGTTGCGGGAACGCACCCTGGGCATACTCGGTTTCGGACGCATCGGCTCTCGCGTGGCCCGGGTCGCCCGCGCGATCGGCATGAACGTCCGGTACAACGATCTGCAGCGGAAGCCCGACGCGGATCGGGTCGGCGCGCCGTTCGTGGAGCTTGAAGAACTCTTCTCTGACTCCCACATCGTCACGCTCCACATCGACGGCCGGGCTTCCAACCGCTCGTTCGTCAACGACCGGCTCATCGGCCGGATGCGGCCGGACGCGGTCCTGATCAACACGAGCCGGGGCATGGTCGTCGATCACGCCGCGCTGGCTTCGTTTCTCAACGGGCATCCCGAAGCGTCGGCGCTGCTCGACGTGCATGCGCCGGAACCGGTCGTGCCGGAGAATCCGCTGCTCACGTGCCCGAACGCGACGCTGTTCCCGCATCTCGCCAGCCGCACGGAAGCGGCGCTGGAGAACATGAGCTGGGTCGTGCGCGATGTCATGGCGGGACTGAACGGTGAGCCGCTGCAGTTCCCGGCGGGTGAGGGAGCGTGAAGTGGCACGAAGGCATGGAGGGGAAGTGACGAAGTGACGAAGAAGTTCGGAAAGGCACGAAGGCATGGAGGCACGAAGGCACGCAGGGTGGTGAGACGGGCGACCTCGGCGCGAGTCCTGCATGCCGTCATTCCCGCGGACGCGGGAATCCAGCGGCCGAGAAGAACACGGGGTGCCACGGCCAGCGACCGAAGGGAGTCGGCCGTGCAAGATGGAAGGACATTCGTCGGACCGATTGACCACGCCCAGTCGCTACCGGGAAACGTCGGCAAGCTGGCGCGCCGTGAACGTCCCGCGCGCCGAAATCGCCCCACGCACCAGAACGAATCCTCCGCGCCCCCTGGAGGCCCCGCTTCCACGGTATCGACGCAGATGCCGCTACTACGTCACTCCGTCACTTCGTAACTTCGCCCCTCCATCCTGCCCCTTCGTCCCTCCGTGCTCCCGTGCCTTCGTGCCTCTTCTCGAGTGCCTCGGCCGGTGGGCTGCGCCGAAACCGTCCCGAACGCCGTACGCATCCCCCGCGCGCCCTTCGTCGCTCCGTCGCTTAACGGCCCGGCTTGCCCGCAAGCAACGGCCAAGACCAACATCTCTCCGGTCCTACGGAAGGACCGAAGGTGCCGCCGGGGCCGCTTCACTTCACGGTCGGCAGCCACGCCGCGAGCAGATCGACGGAGGCCTGGAGGTCATCCTTGTGAATCGACTCGGTCACGGTATGGATGTAGCGCGTGCCGCAGACGATCGTCGCGCACCGCGCGCCGGGGCCGGATCGCTGGATCGCGGCGCCGTCCTGACCGCCGCGGGGCAGGATACAGCGCTGGAAGGGGATCTTCTTCTTCGTGGCGATGGTGCAGAGATCCTCCACGAGTTTGTGATCGGCGATCATCGATGAATCCTGCACCATGATGCCCGTCCCCTCGCCATGCCGGGTGACGCGCTGGGTCTCCGGTACGCCGGGAGTGTCGCAGGAGAGTGTCGTGTCGAGACCGATCCCGATATCCGCGCCGACCGCGTTGGCCGCCGTCACCGCGCCGCGCAGTCCGACCTCCTCCTGCACGGTGAAGACGATCGTGATCTCCGCGTTGTGTCTGGAACTTGCGGCCCGGCTCTTGTCGAGCTTGCGAATCGCTTCGATCGCGATGTAGCAGGCAATGCGGTTGTCGAGCGCCTTGGAGACGATCTTCAACGGCTGCTCGACAAACGGCTCGTGCAGCACGATCGGATCGCCGATCTGAATGAGCTTTTTGACTTCCTTGGCGTCCATGCCGAGATCGACGAAGAACTCATCGACTTCGGGGACTTTCTTGCGATCTTCCGGTGTGGCGATATGAACGGGCTTTCCGCCGGGGTTCATCACGCCGACGTAATCATCCTTCGCGCCGCAGACGAGGACGCGCTTTGAAAAGAGGTTACGGGTGTCGAAGCCGCCGGCCGCGTTGATCCAGAGAAAGCCGTTGTCATCGATATGCCGCACATAGAAGCCGATCTCATCCATGTGGGCGGCGACCATGATCCTGGTCGCGCCGCCGCGCTTCGCCTTGCCGGTGGGCTTGCGGGTGCAGATGAGCGAACCCATCGCATCGGTGCGCACTTCATCAAAGAGACCCTTGATCTCCTTTTCGATGATGGCGCGAACTCGCTCTTCCCGGCCGGGGATGCCGGGCGTTTCACAGAGTTTCTTCAGCAGGGCGGTGTTCATGGGTCGACTTCGATCCTTGGTGAGTCATCGGACGATCAGAAACAATGAAAAACCCGCGAAACGCGGGGCAGGCAGTGTAGCGGATGCCGGCAGTTCGTGCGGATCGAACCATCGGATGCGACTACCATGATCAGCGATGAGTGATTCAATCCCAACGCCATCTTCCCCGCCGAACCAGACCCCGGTCGAGTTTGACGTGCCGCTCTGGGAGCGTCACCTCGGATACCAGCGCGACGTGATCGAAGAGCGCAAGCAGATCGTCGCCGCGGCCGCGGCGGAACGCCCCGATGCCGGGTCCACGCCGATCCGGGCGGGCGATATCGAGACACTTCCCTACGGCCCGCCGGATGATTCCGGCCACATCTCCGGCGAGATCATCGCCACCTTCGGCGAAGTCGAATCGGAGTACGCCTCGCTCCGGCGCGCCGCCGGGCTGATGGACTATCCGCAGCGGGCCACGCTGCGGGTCACCGGGAGCGAGCGGCGCGATTTTCTCAACCGCATGCTCACAAACGAACTGAAAGACCTGGAGGCGGGTCAGTGCCGGCGCAGCTTCTGGCTCAATCGCAAAGGGCGAATCGATGCGGACCTGCTGCTGATCGAGACCGGCGACGCGCTGTTGGTCGATCTGGACATCCACCACGCCGCCCGCACGGTGAGGACGCTGGAGGACTTCCTCTTCGCCGAGGATGTGGCGATCCAGGAGGTCACCGCGGAGTTCTACCGCATCGTGGTGCACGGTCCGAAGGCGCTTTTGGCAATCGCGAGCGCGGCGGGGGAGACGGACTTTCAGCTCGCGCCCGGAGAAGCGAAAACGATCACCATCGCGGACCAGCCTGTCATTGCAGGTCGGGCGGATGAAATCGGCGCGCCGGGGGTGCACCTGGTCGTGCCGCGGGCTCACGTCGAGCGCGTCTGGAACGCGCTGCTGGCGAGCGATCAGCCGATCGGTCAGGGCAGAAGGCGCGTGCGGCCGGTGGGCTGGTTCGCCTACAACATCGCGCGGATTGAAGCGGGGACGCCACTGTACAACGTGGATTTCGGCGCGACGAACCTGCCGCACGAGAGCGGGGTGCTGCGCGAGCGCGTCAGCTTCACCAAGGGGTGCTACCTCGGCCAGGAAGTTGTCGCGCGGATGGAAAGTCTCGGCCAGCCGAAGCAGAAGCTCGTCGGACTCCGGCCGGAAGGGGAGGGCCTGCCGATCGCCGGAGCGCAGCTCTTCGCGCTGCAGGAGGAGGATGGCCGCCTGATCATGGGCGATCCGATCGGTGCGGTAACCTCCAGTACGCCCAGCCCGCTGCGCGGCGGTGAACCGATCTGCTTCGCGATGGTCCGGACCCGGCACGCGAAGATCGACACCACGCTCACGGTTGTGGCCGATGGTGAACCGGCCCGCGCGAAGGTCTCTGAGTTGTCCTCCCTGCCGGAAGGATTTTCTGATGCTTGAAAGCTTGTTGCTGACCCTGGCGAACGCGACCCCGCCGGAGACGATCTGGCCTGAAGACAATCCATGGGGCGAAGATGAGAGCCTGGTCTTTCTTCTTTTCGGGATCGGACTGATCCTGACCATCGCGCTGATGGGATTTTTTCTCTTTCTTTTCATGCGTGAAGATCCGGCTGCGATCAAGGACGAAAGAAAAAGTAACGAAGTAACGAAGTAACGAAGTGACGGAGTGACGGAGTAGCGGCATCTGCGTGCTTACCGTGGAAGCGGGCCTCCAGGGGGCGCGGAGGATTCGTTCTGGTGCGTGGGGCGATTTCGGCGCGCGGGACGTTCACGGCGCGCCAGCTTGCCGACGTTTCCAGGTTGCG
>SLDM01000488.1 GCA_007125255.1 Phycisphaerales bacterium | reverse complement strand
TTCTCAACCTGGTCGTGCTCGCTCAGAACATCGAGAATGCCGAACGACAGGTCGAGAGTTTCGAACGCCTCGAGCGTCGAGCCCGCGCGTTCGTCGAGACCGGCCGGGAAACCCCGATCGACCTCGCCCGGGCCCGCCAGGACACGCTCTTCGCGCGCGACCGGCTCAATCGACAGCGCGAGTCGTATCGCCTCGCGGTCGATCGCTACAAGGTTCGCCTCGGCCTCGATCCGGACGACGAGATCGTGATCGTCAGTGATGACATTGACCTGCCGGTGCCCGAGGTCACGGTCGATGAAGCCGTGGCGATGGCCATGGCGTACCGGCTTGATCTGCAGACCCGTCGTGATCAGCTCGACGATGCCCAGCGACAGCTGCGTATTGCCCGGAACGACCTGCTTCCCGACCTCAACCTCGGCGGGACGGTCCTCATCCCCACCGATGACCGGAGGAACCGCGCGGGGCTTGATTTCAGCCCCGGCGACACGTCCTTCGAAGCCGGGATCACCTTCGGCCTTCCGCTCGATCGCGAGATCGAACGCATCGGCGTTCGACAGGCCCAGATCAATCTCGAACGCTCGCTCCGCTCGTACGATGAGTTCCGCGACTCTGTCGCCGTCGATGTCCGCAGTTCCGTCCGCAACATCGAGCGGGCTCTCTTCAGCCTGCAGATTCAGAACGAAAACGTCCGCGTGGCCGAAACGAACCAGGAAGCGATCGAGGCGGCTCCGGACCGCGCAACGGCCCGCGACCGCAGCGAAGCCGTGGACAACCTGCTGCGGGCCCTGGATGAGCGCGATTCCGCCCGAAGGGACCTTCAGGTCGCGATTCTGGCGTACCTGCTGGATACCGGCAAACTGCGCGTTCGCCCCGACGGAACGATCGATACGCTGGACGGGATGGAATTGGCCGATCGAAATGGTTCCGAGCAGGAGGCCGCCCTACCATGAAGGACCGGCCGGAGCCGTCTCCGCGGACGGAGTTCCTCCCGGACGCTCTGCCCGGCCATCCTGCATCGGGGAGAACAAATTCACCGGTTCGCGTGTTTCCTATGGAGATGTTGAACACCATGCACCAACGTGCCGATCGCCGGGGCGCTATCAGCTTTCCCTTGATTCTGACGCTGTTTGTGGTCGTACTGGCCGTGGCGGGCGGCTTCCTGTGGCTCCAGGCCGGCTCCGATTACGGTGAGCAGGCGGCCTCGGATCACTTCCGCGCCCAGCGCGGCGGCTTCGAGATCATCATCCCGACGTCGGGTGAGCTGAACTCCATGCAGCAGATCGAGATCCGCAACCGGCTGGAAACCCGGGCGGTCGTCATGGAGATCATCGACGAGGGGAAGACGGTTTCCAAGGGCGACCTGCTCATGCACCTCGACGATGAGGATCTTCGCAACCGCATCAAGGACGCCGAAGACACCTTCCGCACTGCCGAAGCGCAGTTCACCTCCGCCGAAGCGACGCTGGCGATCCGAAAGAGTACCGCCGCCTCCGAGATCGACCGCGCCACGCTCCAGATGGAACTGGCGCACCTCGCCCTCGAAGCGTGGGAGAAGGGCGAGGTGGAGTCGCGGCGCCAGGATCTGAAGCTGGAACTGGAGACGGCCGAAATCAACTTCGAGCGACTTGACGCCCGCTACGAGGATTCGCAGCGCCTGCACGAACAGGAATTCATCAGCGGCGACGAGCTTCAGCGTGACCGGATTTCCAGGATTGAAGCCCGCGCGCGGCTGCAGCAGGCGCGGCTGGATATCGAGGTCTACGAGAATTACACCTACGTGCAGCAGGAGAAGCAGAAGCGCTCCGATGTTGAGCAGGCCGCCGCGGAACTGGAACGGGTGAAACAGCGTCATGCGGCGGAGATCGACACCGCCCGCGCGGATCTGGAAAGTCGGCGCTATTCACTCGACAGCCGGCGTGAACGGTACCAGGAACTCGTCAAGCAACTGGAGTACACCACCGTCCGCGCGCCGGCGGACGGGCTGGTGGTCTACGCCTCCAGCATTGAATCCAGCGGCCGCCGGGGCAGTCCCGATCCGCCCCAGGTCGGCACCGAGCTGTCGCGCAACGAACTGGTCATGGTCCTGCCGGATACCTCGCGCATGCTGGCGGTGGTTCGGGTCAACGAAGCACTCAGCGGCATGATCGAGCCCGGCCAGCGCGCCCGCGTCACGTCGGATGCCCGTCCCGGGCAATCGGTGGAAGGCGAGGTTCTGAGCGTCGGCGTGCTGGCGGAAACCGGCGGATGGCGCGATCCGAACCGCCGTGACTATACGGTGCGCATCCTGCTGACCGGCGAGAATCACTCCGGCCTGAGGCCCTCGATGCGCTGCCGCGCGGAGATCCTCGTGGACGAGGTCCAGGATGCGCTGCACATTCCCGTCCATGCCGTGCACCGTCAGCGGGGTCAGTCGTTCGTCTACGTACCGACGAGCGACGGGTACGTCGCGCGGCCGGTCGATGTCGGCCGATCCTCCGAAATGTACGCCGAGATTACCTCCGGCCTCGAGGAGCACGAAACGGTGCTGCTGCGTCGGCCCAACGCCAATGAAGTCGTCAGTGAACGCCGGCGTGGACGGGAACAACCGGACGAGCAGTCGCCGGAACGCTCTCCCGAGGCTCCGCAGCAGGTCGCCAGTTCACCATGATAAAGGGGGGATCGGGGGGCGTGATCGGTCCGGCCGGGAAGGATTTATTCTCCGCGATCGGGCTGCAGCTCCGGCGCCGTGATCTCACGTACTTCCGTCTCCATCTGCTTCGGTTCCCGAATCTCATCGGCAGCCGTGGCCCGCAGTTCGCGCAGTCGCCGGGCGCTCGGCAGCACCATGCGCTCCAGCGAACCGATCGCGCTGTTGTAGCTCTTGTTCGCGCGATCCAGCCCCTTCCCGATGTTCTCAAAGTGCTCCGCGAACCGGGCGAGCCGTTCGTATAACTCATTCCCAACGTCGGCGATCTCCCGCGCGTTCTGCGCGACGGCTTCCTGCTGCCAGCCGTAGGCGATCGCGCGCAGCATGGCGACCAGCAGGGTGGGCGTTGCGATGAGGACGTGCTGCTTCATCGCTTCGGCGTGCAGATCCGGCTTGATCTCCAGGGCCGCGTGCAGCGCGGACTCCAGCGGCATGAACAGAACGACCAGGCGGGGCGTGCGGTCGAACTGATTCCAGTACGCCTTGGACGCCAGCTGCCGCACGTGCGTTTCCACCTGCCGCGCGTGCCTCGTCAGTTCCTGATTCCGATCGGCATCCGGCTGGATCGAGTTCAGGTAGGCATCCAGTGAGACCTTGGCATCCACGATGATCACGCCTTCTCCCGGCAGATGCACGATCATGTCCGGCCGGTCGCGCGAGCTGGTATCGTCGGTCTGCGCCTGCTCCTCGAAATCGCAGTGCGCGGTCATGCCCGCCAGTTCGACGACATTGCGCAGCTGCAGTTCGCCCCACCGGCCGCGCTGCTCCGGCCGGCGCAGCGCCGTCACCAGCCGGTTCGTCTCCGTGTTCAGGCGCTCATGGGACTGCGCGATGTGCTTGATCTGCTCATCCAGTCGCACGTAGGCGGTTTCGCGTTTCTTCTCGATCTCGTCCACGGCCTTCTTTTGCGCTTCAAGCAGTTCGCGAATCGGTCTGGATTTCTCATCGAACGACTTCTCCGCCTGCTTCATGAACCGGTCGGAGTTGTGCTGCAGCAGCTTCGCGCCGGTTGCTTCGAAGACCGCGAGCAGTTTCTTTTCCGCCTCTTCCAGGAGCTTTTTCTGCTCCTCGAACTGCGCTTCCCGGCTCTTGAGCTGCTGCTCCAGTCGGGCCCGCTCCACGTCCGACGCGTGGCGACGTTCGTCCGCTTCCGCTACTCGCTCTCTCGCTTCGCGCAGGTCCTCATCGAGCTTCGTGCACCGTTCATCCAGAGTAGCGGCCCGCTGCTGCAGCGCGATGGCACGGGCCTGGCCGCGCATCCAGAGCGCGATGCCGACGAGGACGCCGCCGAGAAGAAATCCGAGAAGTCCGCCGAGAAGCCATTCCATGCCGCCATCCTAGCATGGAAGATTGAGAGGAAGGCACGGAGGCACGGAGGGAAACTGACGAAGTGACGGAGTGCCGCTCTCACGGGAATGACGGATACCTGGATGCCTCGATGCCTGGATGCCTCGGTGCCTTGGTGCCTTCAAAGCTGCCAGACGCTGCTGGCCCAGGTCAGCCCCCCGCCGAAAGCGATCAGCATGACCTTGTCGCCCCGTTTGATGCGCCCATCTTTCCAGAGCTGGTTGAAGCAGAGGCCCACCGACCCCGCGGAGCTGTTGCCGTACCGGTCGATGTTGATGAACACCTTGTCATCGGGCAGGCCGATTCGTTCCTTCGCCGCCTGGATGATCCGGATATTCGACTGGTGGCAGACGAACTGGCTGATATCCTCCACCGCCAGCCCGGTCTGCGTCAGCGCGTCTTCGATGACTTCACGGAACTTGTTGACGGCGAACTTGTAGACCTCGCGGCCGTTCATGCGCAGATTGCCGAGCTTGATGGGGTTCTCACGATCGTCGGCGGGGACTTCACGTTCGCGCCGCGGCATGTACAGCGATTCCCAGCTTCGGCCGTCCGCGTGCATCGCCTGGTAGAGGCAGCCGAGTTTCGGGTTGTCATCCCGCTGGAGAATCACCGACCCGGCGGCATCGCCGAAAAGGATTGATACGCTGCGGTCATCGTAGTCGACGACGGTGCTCATGATGTCGCATCCGGTCACGCCGACCGTCCGGTAGCGGCCGCTGCGCACGAGGGCCTCGCCGACGTTGAGCGCGTA
This sequence comes from Phycisphaerales bacterium, assembly GCA_007125255.1. Classification (GTDB taxonomy): domain Bacteria; phylum Planctomycetota; class Phycisphaerae; order Phycisphaerales; family SM1A02; genus SKZB01. Next base: position 1,665 of record SLDM01000488.1, on the reverse strand, counting down.
CACAAAACCGCTGCAGGCGGCGACGAGGTCGAAAGCGCCGGAGGGAATACCTCCCAGGTTCGCCATGATGCGGCAGGCGTTGCTCGGGCAGGTCATCTCCGCCGTAACGGTGGCGTGGATGAGCAGATCGAGATCGGCCGCGGACATCTGCGCATCGTCGAGGGCTTGCTGCACCGACGCCGTCCCGAGCGTGACGTTGTCTTCCTGCGCGGGATCAACCACGCGCCGCTCCCGGATCCCCGTGCGCTGGGTGATCCACTCGTCGGACGTATCCATGATGGCTTCGAGATCGGCGTTGCGGAGAACGCGATCCGGCACGGCGGAGCCGGAGCCGGCGATGCGCACGCCGAATGGTGCAGACACGGTCATGCCGGAACGCGTTCCATCTTGGCCAATTGTTCGGAGATCGTGCCGTTCACGCCGGATTCGTGGAACTGCTTCGCGCGAATGATGGCATTGGTGATCGTTCGCGCTTCGCTGGAACCATGGCTGATGATGCACACGCCGTTGACCCCCAGCAGCGGAGCCCCACCGTACTCGTGGTAATCGTGATCGGCGTAGATCTTCTTGACCACCGGCGTAAACTGCTCGGCCAGTTTCGGATCGATCCGCTGCACTTCGCGGCCGATGATCTTGAAGATGCCGGAGGAGAGTCCCTCCGCGAGCTTGATCATCACGTTCCCGACGAGCCCGTCGGTGACGACGACATCCGCCTCGCCGGAGAAAACGCCGCGGCCTTCGATGTAGCCGGAGAAGTTCACGCCCGCGACATCGCGCAGCAGATCACGGGCCTGCTTCATCTCGGCCGTGCCCTTCTGCTCCTCACCGCCGACGTTCATGAGGGCGACGCGGGGCTCCGCGATCCCGAGAATCTTGTTGGCGTAGACGTGCCCCATGACGCCGTACTCGGCGAGGTGCTGCGGTTTGGGCTCTATGTTCGCGCCGACGTCAATCACGACGAGCGGGCCGGCGAACGTGGGAACAACGACGGCGATACCGGGGCGGGTGACATGCGGCAGTCGGCGCATGTACATCTGCGCGGCGGTCGCCATGGCACCGGTGTTGCCGGCGGAAAGGATCACATCCAGCCGCTCTTCGGCCTTCGGGCTTCCCCCGCGCGCGAGCATGGTGATGGAGGAGTTCTGTTTGCTGCGTACGGCTTCGACGGGCGATTCGCCCATTCCGATCTCATCCGGCGCATGCCGAATCACAATGCGATCGTCGTTCTGCGATTCGACGGCGGGACGGATGACATCCTCGCGTCCGACGAGAACGAGCTGGTCATTCGGGCCCATGCGATCAAGTGCCGCAAGCGCTCCTTCAAGGATCGCCTGCGGGGCGTTGTCGCCGCCCATGACATCGACGCCGATCCGCATGGATCACTCGTCTCCAGAGGTCTTGATTTGAAGTCCGGGACGGACGTATCCGCATGAAGTACACGCGGCGTGCGGCCGCTTGGCCGACCCGCAGTTCGGGCACATCACCGTCTGCATCGGCTTCAGAGCCAGATGTGAACGGCGCTTGCGCTTCCGGGCCGGGGATGTACGAAATGCTGGGACTGGCATCGCTCGGAGTCTCGGTATTCTGCAGGTGAAGGTGGCTCGCGGCCCGCCTGCTCCCCGCAGTCGACGCTATCTTCGCGCTGCCGACCTCGGAGCTCGAAGA
>SLDM01000500.1 GCA_007125255.1 Phycisphaerales bacterium | reverse complement strand
CTCATCGCGCTCCGCGGCCAGACGCACAATGCTCTTGAGGAAGTTGCGGCCGTGGACGCTGTACACCCACGAGGTCCGGAGGATCACGTGCTCACGCAGCACTTCCCGCACCGCGCTCTCTCCTTCGGCCTTGCTCTTGCCGTAGACGTTGATCGGCCGGACGGGATCGCTCTCGAGGTATGGCCGGTCGCTCGAACCATCAAAGACGTAATCGGTCGAGATGTGGATCAGCGGCACGCCCTTCTCCGCGCACCACCGCGCCAGCGCCGCCGGGCCGTCCCGGTTGATCGCGAACGCGGCATCGGGTTCCGATTCGGCCTGGTCGACCGCGGTGTACGCCCCGGCGTTGACGATCGCGTCCCACGAACTCCGCTCGAGAACCGCGCCGAACGCTTCCGGCCGGGCGAGGTCGAAGGCCGCGCGGCCGAGCCGGGTCAGGTGAACCGAGCCCGGCCACGCGGCCGCGGCCAGCTCGCGGGCGACCTGGCCGTGTTGACCGATGATCAGCAGGTTCATGATGACCGGCTCGCCTTGTCGCCGGCCGCCCCGACGCCGAGACGTTCACCCTGGTAGACGCCGTCAAGAATCGCCTGCCACCAGTCGCGGTTTTCCAGATACCACTCGATACTGGAGCGCAGACCCTCCTCGAAGGGAATGCGGTGTTTCCAGCCGAGTTCCTTCTCGATGCGCGACGCGTCCATCGCGTAGCGCAGGTCGTGGCCGGGCCGGTCGGTCACGAAGGTGATCTTCTCCCGCCGCGGGACGTGGGCATCGCCGAGCACCTCATCGAGCAGATCGCAGATCGTCCGGACGATCTCGAGGTTGGTCCGCTCACACCGCGCGCCGATGTTGTAGCTGCGCCCGGGCCGCCCTCCCGCGAGCACCGTACGCAAAGCGCGAGCGTGATCGTCGACATGGAGCCAGTCGCGCACATTCTCGCCGGAGCCGTAGACCGGAAGCGGCTCCCCGGCGATCCCCTTGATGATCATGAGCGGGATGAGCTTCTCGGGAAACTGGTAGGGACCGTAGTTGTTGGTGCAGTTGGTCAGAAGGGTCGGCAGACCGTAGGTCGCGTGCCAGGCGCGCACGAGGTGGTCCGAGGCGGCCTTGCTCGCGGAATAGGGCGAGCTCGGCGCGTAAGAGGTCTCCTCGGTGAAGAGCCCTTCGGGGCCGAGTGAGCCGAAGACCTCATCGGTCGAGACGTGCAGGAAGCGGAAGCGCTCCTGCGCTGCCGGCTCGAGCTCCTTCCAGTAGTCCAGTCCGACGCGCAGGAGAACCGACGTGCCGACGATGTTCGTGTTGATGAACTCACCCGGCCCGTCGATCGAGCGGTCGACGTGTGACTCGGCGGCGAGATGCAGGATGCCGTCCGGACGGTGGGCGTGGAAGATGCGCTGCATCGCCTCGGCATCACAGATGTCCGCCCGCTCGAAGTGGTAGCGGGGATTCTCCTCGGCACCGGGCAGGGAAGCGAGGTTGGCGGCATAGGTCAGCTTGTCGACGTTGATCACGGTGGCATCGGTTTCCGACAGGAGCTGCCGGATGACCGCCGAGCCGATGAAGCCCGCGCCGCCGGTGACAAGAACCCGTTCGTAGCTGTTGGTCGCTTCGGTCATTTAGAAATACTCCTCCAGATCCGCCAGACGGGGGTGGCGGCGATCCTTCTCGGAGAGGATCGCCTCCTCCGGCGCGACGGGCCAGTCGATAGCGAGCTCCGGATCGTTCCACAGAAGCCCGCGGTCATGATCAGGCGCGTAGTAGCCATCGACCTTGTAGACGACTTCGGTCTCCGGCTCGAGGGTGCAGAACCCGTGGGCGAAGCCGACGGGCACGTAGATCTGGTTCCACCTCTCGGCGCTGACAACTGCGCTGACGTGCTGACCGAAGGTGGGCGAGCGGCGCCGGAGGTCGACCGCGACGTCGAGAATCGCGCCGCGGGTGACGCGCACCAGCTTCGCCTGCGGATGGGGCGGCACCTGGAAGTGCAGACCACGAATCGTTCCCCGGGAACGGGAGAGCGAGTGGTTGTCCTGGACGAACTCCGCGTCGATCCCCGCTTCGCGCAGGCGATCGCGGTGAAAAGTCTCCGAGAAGAAGCCGCGCTCATCCTCGAAGCGGCGGCACTCGATCAGTTTGACTTCCGGGATGGTCGTGTTCACTACCGTCATGGGGTTTCCGAGGGTGTGTTCTTTTGTTGGATGCGTTCGTGTGATCGTGTGATCGATCGATGGTGGTCCGAGGGGGCGGCGGTCGATCCCGGTCGTCCTGTCGGCGGACTTCGCCGCCGACGATCAAGTGAGACGGTCTCTGGCGATGGCCCCGGAGACGATCCGTGGAGAGGGGCACTTCGAGGGGAGGATTGTCGATCGCGCCGGCCGGCAATGGAACTGGCTATCGAGCTGGCCATAGAGCTGGTCCATAGAATCGGGCACGCGACACCCGTTCTAACCGCTCAGACCCGCCTGCTGCTCCGCGAGCTTCTCCTTCAGGCGCTCGAGCCGGGCCCGCCGGGTCGAGCTCATCGCGTCGGCCGGTTCATCGGCCAGCGCGGTGACCCGCTCCAGCGCTTCGGCCGCCTCGCTCCAGCGCTGCTGCTCGACCAGGGCCAGCCCGAGGGTGATGTACATCTCCGCGGAATCGGGGCGCAACTGCATCGCCTGGCGCACCAGCGATTCACCCTCCGCCGCCCGGCCGAGACAGAGCAGGGTCAGGGCGTGGGTGTGGACGATCTCGGGAACTTCCGGGGCGATCTCCTGCGCCCGGGCCGCGTACCCGCGGGCCTCTTCGCACACTTCGCCGCGGGCGTCTTCGTTCCCTTCGACTTGCTGGGAGAGCTGGTAGGCAAGGTTGTTCAGCGCGATCACCTGGTCGGGGTCGAGTTCAAGAACCGCGCGGTAGTGCTCGACCGCGCGATCGAACTCATCGCGTCCCTCGGCGATCTGTCCCTGCAGCAGCAGGGCCGGAACCCGCAGATCACCGGAATCTTCCGAAACCCCCCGTGCGAGTTCCCTTGCCTGGCTCACCGCCGCTTCATCATCGAACCGCTGCCCGTAGGCCGCCCACGCCAGGGCGAGACCGAACCGGCCCTGGGCGGAATCCGAGAGCGGGGACTGTATTTTTTCGATCGCCCGGCGCGCGTGGGAGCGGGAGAGTCGTTCGGTCTCCTCGAACCAGAGTTGTCGCCACTCACCGGAATTGACGACCAGAGCGCCGAAGCGGTCACCGGCCCGATCGATCTGACCGGCGCGGAGCAGCGCCCGCATCCAGAGGGCGGCGAACTGCGGCCGCTGTTCGCGCTCGCGCATCACCCGCTCCTGGTGACCTTCGATCGTTCGCAGCGCCTCCTCGGGGCGGCCGAGTTCGAGCAGGATCGAGGCGAGGGCGAAGTCGGGATTCATCGGCCGGTGCCGGGAGCGTTCCCGCCACTGCCGGGCGGTCTGCAGCGCCTCGTCGTACCGCCCCTCTTCGATCAGAAGCTGGGTCGCCAGTTCCGCCGGGTCGGGCAATTGCGGCATGCGGGCCGCGGCCTGCCGGGCGAGGCGAATCGCTTCGCTCCGGTCGCCCGCCTCCACGTGGACGAGGATCGCCAGCCGCCAGGCGGGCATGAACTGCGGATAGTCCACCGTCAGCTGGCGGGCCGCCGCCAGATCGGAGCGGGAGGTCGAGAACCGTCCGCCCTGGCGAAGCCGGGAGTACGTCCGCAGTGTCGCGACCACCGCCTCGGAGCCGCCCTCGGCCCGCTCGAGCAGTTGCAGTGCCCGCTCCCGTTCGCTTGCGCCGAGCTCCATCGCGGTCAGGACCAGCGAGTGGCGGAAGGATTCATGGTCGGGATCGAGCTCCAGTCCGCGGCGGGCCAATTCGTGCGCGGCCTCCATGTTCCCTTCACTCAGCTCGACGCCGATCAGCGCGCTGATCGCTTCGAGGTTGCGATCATCGATCGCCAGCGCGCCGGCGAGCTCGTCGCGGGCCCGTTCGTTCCGCCCCGCCTGCTGGAGGTACCGGCCGAGCATGACCCGCCGGGCCACCTCGCCCTCTTCCAGCTCCGCGCTCTCCAGCAGCTCAAGCCCTTCATCGAAGCGGCCGAGATCCGCATAGAGTGACGCGGCGAGCTGAATCGTCAGCGGACTCGGCGAGGATTCTTCGAGCAGGGCCCGCAGACGCTCTTCCGCTTCCGCGTGCCGTCCGGCGCGGTGGAGGCCGGCGATATAGCTGATCCGTTCGTACTCTGTCGCGCTCTGGTCGACCGGCTCTCCCATCCGGGCCAGGGCCCGGTCGAAGTCACCCTGGGAGCTCCAGAGCTCCGCTTCGGCCCGCCGCACCGACGGGTCGGTGACCGCGAGCGAACCGAGGCGCTCCAGGTACTCTTCCGCCCGGGTGAAATCGCCCTGCCGCTGGAGCAGCGGAACCAGACGCAGGTAGATATCCGGACGGTTCGGATGGTGCTGAATCGCCCGCTCCAGGTAGCGCACCGCGAGCATCGGATCGGGCCGGCTGCCGTGCATCGCCAGTTCGGCCATCGTGTTCAATGCCGGAAGCGAGCCGGGGGAGCGCTGCAGGACTTCGTTGACCGCGACCTGCACTCCGGCCAGCTCCGCCTCGTTCTCCGGGCGGTGTCTCAGTACGTAGTTCGCCCGGGCCATGACCGCCCGCGGCGAATCTTCGCCGACGGCGCCGGACAGCTTCTCGACCGCGCGGCGGGTCCGCTCCCCGTCACTCCAGATCATCTGCTGGGCGAGGATGAAGCTGGCGTTGGCTCCCGCCGGATCATCCAGCTCAAGCAGCGCATCGACTTCGGCAAAGACCGCCTCATCACCGGTCCGGGCGAGGTGTCCGACCAGGGCCCGCCGGGCGGCGGCGCGGTCCTCATCCCGCTCCGCGTCCTCGAGGAGTTGCTTCAGAAGTTCGGTCCCCGCTTCCGGCTCACCCCGGGCCGCGGCGAGCCGGGCCGCGGCGTCGGCGATCTCGACGGTCCAGCCGTGGAGTTCCCGCGCCCGATCGATGAGCTTTTCTTCCAGCCCCAGCTCCGCCCGGGCGCTGAGCTGGGCCAGCATCGCCAGCAGCGAAGCGGGCACATCCGCGCCATCGGTCCCGTCATACGTCAGCGCATCTTCCATCACGTCGCGGGTGAGGTGAATCTTGTCGTAGCGGATACCGGCGATCGCGAGCAGCTCCCGCACCTCCGGCTGATCCGGGTAGGAGCGATAGAGCTGCTGCAGAAGATCGACGACGGTGATCTGGCGGCCGGTCTCACTCTGAACGATCCCGATCCCTTCCTCGGCCCGTCCCGATTCGAGCCACGCCCGGGCAAAGAGCATGTAGGCGGTCAGACCGGGGCGCTCCGCGCGGCGGAGCAGTTCGTGGGAGAGGGCCAGGGCCGGTTCGATCCGGCCGACCGAGAGCAGCGCCCGGGCGTGGGCGACGTGGGCGGCGAGCCAGTTGGGATCGCTCCGGCTGGCCTGCTCGAGGGCGGCCGCCGCCAGGTCGTACTCGCGGGCTTCCATGTACGCTTCGCCGAGCATGAAGCTCAACACCGCATCGCGGGGCGTCAGGTTGATCGCCTGCTGATAGCTCTGAATCGTCTCGCGCCACGGCGTCTCTCCGGCATTCAGCCTGGCCCGCATCGCCAGCAGCCAGCCGCGCCGGGCATCGCGTTCATCCGGATCGTCGATCGTCTGGATTCTGCCTTCGATCACGTCGAGCAGGCCGGCGACGCGTTCATTCTCGCCGAAGGCGAGCCGGAAGACGACCTCCCACTGAAGGAGGTCCGCGCCGAGCGACTCCCGCTCATCGCGCAGCGCTTCGACCGCTTCCACCGCGTCGGTCAGACGGTTCACCTGCCAGTAGCGGTGGAGACGGGCCACGTGCGGCCAGGTTTCCTCCGGATGCGCTTCGACCGTCCGCTCGACGAGTTCCGTCGCTTCGCCGCGCATCTGCAGAACATCCAGCATCGAGAGCATCTGGCGCAGGACGCTGCTTTCGGTTGCCCCGCGGGCCGCCGCCTCCCGGACCGCTTCGACCGCCGCCGACTGCCGGCCGGCCGCGGCGAGCAGCTGGGCGGCAAAGAGACGGTAGCGGCCGTCGGCATCTTCCTCTTCATCCCACTGCGCGCAGACCGCGAGCAGATCATCCAGCGGCAGATCCTGATTGCGCAGCATCTCCAGGTGGAGCGCCCGCCACTGGACCTCTTCCGGCTCGAGTTCGATTAACCGTTCGGTATCACCGGCTGCGGCGTGGTAGTCCCCGTCCATGAAGCGCCACATGGCGCGGGCGCGGATCGCTTCGATCTGGTCGGCGTCGCGCTCGAGGATGCGGTTGGAGAGCTCGATCCCTTCGATGTTGCGGCCGGTGCGCTCGTAGACGCGGAGCAGGCCTTTCATCGCCTCCAGCGAGTCCGGATCGATATCGAGCGCGTGGAGATAGATCCCCATCGCCTCGAGGTAGTGCCGGTTGTTGGCGGTG
>SLDM01000325.1 GCA_007125255.1 Phycisphaerales bacterium | reverse complement strand
TTCGGCAGCCCCGCCAGCCGGTCGATCAATCGCCTCACCGGCCGGGTGGACGCCAGCGCGTGGCCCGTCACGAGGATCAGGCACATCTGCATGGCGAAGGCGAGAAACCGCCAGAGTCCGGTGGAGGGATCGGCCCAGGCGTCGATCAGCGCCCCCGCGCGGCTCTGGTCTTCCGCGAGATCGAACCGGCCGAAGAGGAGCGCGAGGAGAAAAGTGAGGACGGTCAGCCCGATCGCAATCACGAACGGGTCCGGGGCGGTGCGCTGGAAAATGCGGCTGATCACAAGCCCGAGTCGGCTGATCATGCGCCCGAGACTAGCGGAGACCCCGCGAAAGGCAAAGTCATTCCGGCATGTTCTCCCGGCAGCTCCCGGGACGCCCTCCCTCGGCCGGCGCCCGGGGCGTCACCCCCCCTCCCCCAACCGGGCGGAAACCCGACCCCACCCGAAGCGTCGCGGGGATCGGCCGCACGCGGCCGATCTCCCCGCCGAATCAATCGATACAAGTCAATATGGCGTGCCCCCAACCCCGGAGGTCGTCTTCATTTTGGGGGGCGGAAAGCTCTCTCACTTCTCTCCGCGCGGGCAACGCAGGGTTGATCCGCAAACGATTACGGCCGTCTTCGCGCATCGGATGCGGGAAATTGGCAGACTTCACCGCAAGCTGACGAACCGGTAACACAATGCCGCCGGAAGCTGATCAGCTGTGAGACGAGGCAACTTGGCCGCCTCTTGGCGGCGATGGTATTGGTTCTGGTTCATATGAATGACGCTCTTTCTTCGATTCAGATATGGCCCGATGCGCTGTTTGCCTGCGAACGTCGCGGGAGCGGTGGGCTTGAGTTTGCCCCGAGCAGGTACCCGCTCCTACCGTCGGTCTACCCATCCTGCGCGCTGACGGATGAGCTGCATGTCGACCGTGACGGTGTGGGCGATGGAACCCCTGCGATCATTCGACTCGCCGAAGGTGTTTCCATTGCATGATCAACGATTCATCATCCGGGGAGTCCTCTATCTTGACATACAGCTCCAACGGCCCGTACTGCCCTGGAAACTGCACGAGGCCAACCTTGCCGGTGAGGGGACCGCTGATCACTCGCACGCGTTCGCCGGCTTGCAATGGGCGCCCGAGGACGCGCCGCATGCGCCTCCAAAGCAGATAGTTCCGCACTTGCACGACGGCCACCGGAACCAGGATGAAACCGACGCCAAGAAAGAAGGCCTCCAGTCGGGTGCCGCCGCGCATAAAGATGAGGCAGCCGAAGGCGACCGGAAGTCCAATGAACGCCAAGATGCCGATGAGCCAGTTGGCGACATCTCGAAGTGGCGTTGCGTGGGGATACTGACGAACCGTCATGCGCCCGCCGTTCTTTTGGCTCTGCCGCCAACGGCGCAAAGTCGAGATTGTGCGCCCGGGCGACGGGCTGGTTGGTCAGCACGCCGCGGTTGGTGTTAATGGCGGCGGCGAAGAGGAGGGATTCGCGGTGCCGCACTCGGGGCATCGGGATGAAGCGTTGCTGCGAAGATCATAGCCGCAGCGCGAGCAAAGGTGGCGCAGGCGTTGACGGCGCACATAAGCAGCGATCACAATGAGAAGCCCGGCGGCTGCCGGTGCGAGCAACACGAGGGAACACGCCAGGTGCTCACTGACGTCTCGGGCCGGCGAATTCGAAGTGGAAGTGACGACGGCAGAGAGGTACGCGGCGGCGAAGGAGGCGTAATAGCCAGCAAGGATCAGCAGACCTCTTTTTTGAAATCGGCGCCGAAGGACGGCGTGAGCGGCTCCAGTCAACCACAGGCCGATCGCAAAACCGGCCGCGGGTGTCAGCAGGATGCAGAGAACGAGAAGGTCAAACGCCGGGCCGAGATTCATGAGGGTTACGCTAGCCCCGCGTTGCTCACACCGCCAGTGGCTCAAAATCCAGATTGTGCGCCTGGGCGACGGGCTGGTTGGTCAGCACGCCGCGGTTGGTGTTGATGGCGGCGGCGAAGTGGGGGTCCTTCTTCGCCAGCGCGTCCGGTCCGTGCTCGGCGAGTTTGAGGACCCACGGCAGGGTGGCGTTGGTCAGCGCCTGGGTCGAGGTGCGCGCGACCGAGCCGGGCATGTTGCCGACACAGTAATGCACCACGCCGTCCACGGTGTAGATCGGATCAGAGTGGGTGGTGACCCGGGCGGTCTCAACACATCCACCCTGATCGATGGCGACATCCACGATCACCGCGCCGGGCTTCATGTGGACGAGATCCGCCCGGCTGATCAGGTGGGGGGCCTTCGCGCCGGGGATCAGAACCGCGCCGACGACGAGGTCCGCCCAGGAAAGATGCTCGCGGATCGACTGGGGGTCGGAATAGATCGTGCGGACATTGGGTGGCATGAACTCGCCGAGCTCGCGCATGCGGTCGATGTTGACTTCGAGGATGACGACGTCCGCGCCCATACCGGCCGCGACGGTCGCCGCGCAGGTCCCGACGACCCCGCCCCCGAGGATGAGGACATGTCCCGGCTCAACGCCGGGCACGCCGCCGAGCAGGACGCCGCGCCCGCCCTGCGGCCGTTCGAGGTACTTCGCGCCTTCCTGTACGGAGAGCTTGCCCGCGATCTCGCTCATGGGGGTGAGCAGGGGCAGCCGGCCGTGGCGGTCGGTGAGGGTTTCGTAGGCCGCGGCGATACACTTGCTCTCGAGGCAGCCGACGGTGAGGTCCTTGTCGGCGGCGAAGTGAAAATAGGTGAAGACCGTCTGGTCCTCTCGGATCTGCCGGACCTCCGTCGCCTGGGGCTCCTTGACCTTGACGATCATCTCCGCCTTCTGCCAGAGCTCCTCCGCGGAATCGACGATCTTCGCGCCGGCCGCTTCGTACATCTCATTGGGGAACCCGCTGCCCTCTCCGGCCCCGGACTGGACGAGGACGGAGTGGCCGCGCTGGACCAGCATTTCCGCCCCGACGGGCCTGAGCCCGACACGGTACTCATCGAGCTTTACTTCAGTGGGAACGCCGACAATCATCGTGGTTGAGCTCCTGACGGGTAGGGGGATCGAGCATGATAGCGGAGGCCATCGGGGTGGTGTCGTGGTGTGTCCCCGCGGAATGCAATCTGCTACGATGCGGTGCTCACGCGGGACGGGATCGGCCGGCGTGAGCGTACTCCCGGATGTATTCCCGGAAAGGATCTGTGCATGATAGTCAACCGTTGCCTGCCCGTGCTGCTGGTCTTGTTCTGCCTACTGGCGATGCCTCGATCGGCCGATGCGGAGGAGTACCGAGAGGTTCTGGAACGGCTCAACCAGCTGCCGACCGTCGATGTGAGTGAACGCATCCGCAGCTACCGCACCTTCTTCGACGGCTTCCTCAACATGACCCCTTCCCCGGAACGCTTTGGACGTGGTTTTCGGGCCGTCGAGGTCCATCCCGAGATGTCCGGGTGGAACGAACTGAGCAACTGGGCCGAGGCGAACCTCAGCATGGCCGAGGTGCTCATCAACGCGAGTGAGCGGCCGGTCTTCGGTCTGCCGTACGGCGCGAGCAACGTACCCTCGGAGTACCGGGAGAACAATCTTTTCGCCGCCGTCGGCGACGAGGCCGGGTTGAACCGCATCTCGTTTCCGTACACCGACGCGGTTCGGCGCGCCCAGCTCTTTGGCGTGACCGAAATCCATCGCCGCATGAAGTCCGGTCAGGTCGATGAGGCCCTTGACCTGACCGTGGCGATGCTGTTCTTCCTGCGCCAGCTCTGCGACCGCGAATTCTTCGAAGAGAAGGAGTTCGCCATCCAGTCGTTGATCGACATGCTGATCACCACCCGCAACGTCTTCTACATATACCGTGAGAAGATTTCCGCCGACCAGTATCGGAATCTGGCGATCAGCGAGATTCCGTTCCTGCGGCCGGACCGCAATGCCCTGTTCATGCCCGAAGCCGACCGAATCGTCGCCGAGGCGATTCTTCGCGAAGTCTTTGATCGCCAGGGTCAACCGATCCCGGAACGATTCCGCGAGATGTTCGCCACGATCCAGTCGCGGGATGAGCCGCTGACCCGGTTCGGGGCATCCCGGCGCTGGGAGAAGGTCGCTCGGAGGCACGACTCACTCGATGCCTCGCTCCAGAGGTTGCGGCTGGTCTATGACGACTGGTGGCGCCGGTGGCGCGTGCAGGAGTACGACCCGATTCTCGAAGATTTTCCGAGCGAGTTTGAACGCACCAATGAGGTGCGCTTCGCGGCGGTCATCTTCTCGATCAAGGACCTGCAGCAACTGTTCGCGCTCCGCCGTCAGCTCATCGCGCAGGTCAACGGGACGGGCATGGCGGCAGGTATCTGCGGCTACTACCGCACGTACAACACCTGGCCGCGGGGACAGCGCCGTCTCTACGCCGCCCACTGCCGCAAGGTCTCCGACCTTGACCCTTACGACCGCAACATGGGAACGTTCCTGTTCATCTACCCGGAAAGCCGCCACACGATGGATACACCCGCCGGCCGGATCCAGGTCCCGGCCGGGATGGCCATCCTCTACTCGCGTGGAGTGGATGGATCCAACGAACGCGCGGCGGAACACACCGATGACGGACTCTCCGGCGATCTGGTCATCTGGCCTCCCTACCGGGCTCTCGCCTGGGAGCAGGGGGTCCGGAACTGATTGTCGGACGCCGGCGGACAGGACCGTGATGCGCGGCCCGCACGACCGCCAAGTGACGCGGGCGCGGAGCTGTTCATCGAACGAAGCAGGTGAAACTTTGCAGGTAACAGCAGCATGAGCCAAGACCACAGCAGCCAGGAAGCCGATCACAAGCTCGTCATCATCGGAAGCGGGCCGGCCGGATGGACCGCGGCGATCTACGCCGCGCGGGCCAATCTGGAACCGCTCGTCTACGTCGGTGTGCCGAAACAGAACCCCGCCCCGGTTCTGCCCGGTGGGCAGCTCATGCTCACCACGGATGTGGAGAACTACCCCGGCTACCCCGACGGCGTGGGCGGACCGGAAATGATGCAGGACTTTCAGAAGCAGGCCGAACGCTTCGGGACGAAGGTTCTCATGCAGGACATCGAATCGTGCGACTTCTCCCAGCGCCCGTTCCGTCTGAAAACCTCCGGCGGCGATGAGATCACCGCCCACGCCGTCATCATCGCGACCGGCGCGACCGCGAACTGGCTCGGCCTCGAGAACGAACTGCGCCTCGCCCAGATCGGCGGCGGGGTCAGTGCCTGCGCGGTCTGCGACGGCGCGCTGCCGATGTTCCGCGATCAACCGCTCGCCGTGGTCGGCGGTGGGGACACCGCGATGGAAGAGGCGCACTACCTCGCCAAGTTTGCCTCAACGGTCTACATCATCCACCGTCGCGACGAGTTCCGCGCATCCAAGACCATGCAGGAACGGGTGCTCAAGCAGGACAATGTCGAAGTGCTCTGGAACAAGGTCCTCCTCGACGTGCATGGTGAAGAGAAAGTCACCGGCGTGCGGCTCAAGGACACGCAGACCGATGAGGAGTCGGACCTCGACGTGAAGGGGCTGTTTATTGCGATCGGGCACACCCCGGCCACGCAGTTCATCAAGGACGCCGGGCTCGACATGGATGAAGCGGGCTACCTGGTTCTGCCGACACGAAGCAGCCGCACCAATATCGAAGGCGTCTTCGCGGCGGGCGATGTTGCCGACGCGGAGTACCGCCAGGCGGTCACGGCCGCCGGAATGGGCTGTCAGGCCGCGATCGATGCCGAACGGTGGCTGGGCGAGCAGGATCTCTGAGGAGCCGGGCTGAAGCGGGTAGATCCGGGCAATAATGCAACGGAGCGCGTCCAGAGATGACCGGTGTCCCAAGGCGCTACAAAGTCACTCCGTCTCCTTGCCACCCTGACGCAGAGACTTCGGTGCTCGATCGGGAGCGCAGAGAAGCTGATTCATGCTGCGGCACGCTTGCGCTGTTCCCGCCGCTCACGTCGATGCAGGCCGGCAACCGAGTAGGCCGTATCCCACAGCGGATCGTTCCGGTTGCTCAGATCGACCTGCCGATAACTCGCGCTGCGAGCATCCCACACCTTGACAATGACCGCCGGTCGTTCCGGTCGGCCGCCGCTCCAGAGCCGTCGAACGAAGTCTGGCAGGAATCCCTTGCGGCTCGAGTGCCGGGTCGAAGAAGTCGTGGCGATGGGGGAAGTGATCTTCATGGCAAGTCTCCTCTTCAGTTGCTTCTTGGGAGAGTGCCACGATTTCTTGCCGGTCCAACCGTGTGCCCGTCAACCGGCCACCGATCGCGCCCGCGGCGTTCCGCTCCGCGCGATCGTGCGGTTTGCGCCGGTCCGGAAATCACGACCGGGCGTTATCCGGACGGCGTGGAGGGGCATGACGCATCGGGGTCGACCCTCGAGCCCGGCTGCATTTCAGCGGCTTCAAGCTGCGCTGCTTCCTGGTGCGGCAGGCCGGCAAAGAGCTGATCGAGCGTGAACTTCGCCCCGCATTCCGGGCAGGACGACTCGCGCAAACC
>SLDM01000252.1 GCA_007125255.1 Phycisphaerales bacterium | reverse complement strand
GTTACTACGTCACTTCGTCACTTTCCCTCCGTGCCTCCGTGCCTTCGTCCCTCCGTGCCTCTCCCAATTCCTCACGATTCCGTCAGAACCGGCGCGACGCGCGAGTTATCGATATGCCGCTCAAAGAACTCGATGATCCGGTTCAGGCGGTCCATTCGCTGCTTCGGTGTACCGCCCCGGGACATGTCATGGCCTGCGCCGGGATAGCGCACGAACTCGACCGGCTTTTCCAGTTCCTTCAGCGCCCGGTAGAGCATTTCCGACTGGCTCACGCCGGTACGCAGATCTTCATCGCCGTGCTTGATCAGCAGCGGCGTCTGTATCCGGTCGGCGAAGTTGAAGGGGCTCTCCCGCTCCATGATCTCGCGAACGTCGGGATCGAAGGGTGAGCCGCCCATCGCCCAGCCGAGCAGCCGCCACGCGTTGCCTTCGCCGTAGAACGTGGGCAGGTGATACACGCCGCGCTGCGCGACCGCGGCCCGGAAGCGGTGATCGTGGGCGACGATCCACGCGGTGAGATAGCCGGCATAGCTGCCGCCGGTGATCACCAGCCGATCGGGGTCGGCCCATGCGTGTTCATCGAGCACTTCTTCCAGCGCGGCCAGCACATCGCCGGCCGGCCCTGCCCCCCAGTCCTGGAAGTTCGCCCGCTGAAAGCGGTAGCCGTAGCCGCCGGAGCCGCGGGGGTTGGAATAGACGACTCCGTAGCCCCAACTGGCGAGCAGCTGAAACTCGTGCCACATCGAAAGCTCACCCGGCCCCCACATCGCACTCGGCCCGCCGTGGATCTGCAGCACGAGGGGATAGGTTGTACCCTCCACGCGCTGCGTGGGTTCCATGAACCAGTACTGCACCTTCGTGCCGTCCGGCCGCTCGAGTTCGCCGGGATGGGGCAGGGAGAGCTCGCGCTCCCGGACCCATTCGTTCAGATCAAGCAGCAGCCGATCGCCACTGTCATCGCGGACGCGCAGCTGAACCGGCGCTGCCGGGGTGGTACGGGCGTACACCGTGCGGTCGCCTCCGACCGCGAACCGGGTGACGCCGACGGGAAGATCGTTCTCTTCCTCGATCAGCGCGACCGGACGGAGCAGACCGGGGCTGATCGAATAGAGCGGGAAGCCGCCGCGAACCGGTGCGGTGAAGAGCAGGTCGGTCCGGCGCGGCTTCCACTCGAGCGCACGGATCGACGCGCGAAACGTCTCTTCCTCGGTCAGCCAGACCGGTTCATCATCGTCCGGGCCGTTGAGCGGCGCCATGCCGAGGATGTTCTGCCGGAACGCCGGTTCATCCTGCCGCTGGGCGAGAAAGGCGATGACCGAGCCGTCATGGCTCGGACGGGGTGAGCGGAGCCGCCAGCCGGGCAGGGTCAGAATGCGGCGCATCCGGTGATCTTCGCGCAGGTCGATCAGCCAGAGATCGCTTTCGCGCACCCGGTCGGGATGCATCTCGTCGGTTCGCTTCGCGACACACACCACCCGCTCGCCGTCCGGCAGGAAACGGGCGTCGGCGTGGTCGTAAAAACCGTCGGTCATCCGCTCGGGCGTGGCGGCTTCGTCATCGAGATCGAGTGTAAAGACGTGCGTGAAACGCATCTCGCGCCGCAGCCGCTGCTCATCCTGAAAGCTGAGGCGCGTGATGACGTTGGGGTTGAAGTCTTCCGCGTTCTTCTGCAGCCAGGCGCGGATCTCCGCCCGCGTGCCGTCGGCGCGGGGGCGCTGTTCTTCGGCGAGGTCGGTCTCGTAATGATCCCGGTTCGATCGCTCGTGGGGCCAGCCGGGCGCGCCTTCAAGATCTTTCATGTCGACCGGCGCGGTAAACAGGATGCGCGTGCCGTCGCGCGACCACTGGGGATCGCTCACGCCGCGCTGTGGCGCAGTCACCGGTCGGGCCTCGCCGCCGTCCAGCTCCAGCAACCAGAGCTGATCGCGCCCTTCATCGGAGTGTTCCTCGGCGCGAACGAAGAGAAGCTGCCGGCCGTCCGGGGAGAGGCGGGGGAATCGATCGTTGCGCCGACCGTGGGTGAGCCGGCGCGGTGCGGCGGCGTCATCGTCCAGCTCCAGCAGATAGAGATGAGAGCGGTACGCCCACGCTGCCGGGCCATCGTCCGCGTCGTTCTCCGCCGCGATGGAGCGAACTGCCACCACGGCCCGCCGGCCCTCGGCGTCGACCGTGATATCGCTGACCGTGCGCAGGCGCAGGAGATCGGTGGTCACGATCGGCGCGCCGGCCTGCTCATCGTCATCGAACGACCACGCCGCGCCGGAGCTGACCAGGAACGTGATGAAGAAGGCGAATGGAAACGTGAGACATGCGAAGCTGCTGCGGTTCATGCGGCGCATGATACCGGGGGGAGTAACGAAGTGACGAAGTGACGAAAGAAGAGGGTGCCGAGGCACGAAGGGAGGTGTCGAGGATAGGTAACACCTCACCAGGGGCGACGGATGAGCTGTACCGGAAGTCTCATCCGGGGCGGAGGTCTGTCAGACAGGGCAGCCTCGCGCAACGGTTCGCGCGAGACGCTCGGCGGTTGAGCAGTGCGGAGTCCAGGCAGTTCGGGGACGGGCAGTCAATCTGGGGAGATGACTCACTGGACGCGGGCTTGCGGCGGCGCGACTGTCACTGGATCTCGCACCGTCGACTCGCTGCAGGCTCCGGGCCTTTCGGCCTCTTTGACGATCTGAGAGTCACTGAACGGTCGTCTATTCGGAGGGACCAGAACCGCTCCACCGGCCGCGGTTCTGGACTCCAGGCCTCCCCCCAGAAGAGGACAACAGAGGGCGCCTGCCGAATCGTGTGGCTCGCATTCACGATCGTGCGCGTTTGCCTGCTCAGACAAGTCGATGTCGGTCGCGCCCAAAGCATGGCGACGCGGTCCATTTTTGGGGGGGCTTCGGGAATCTGTGTGGGTCCTTCTTGGTGGCCACCATCCCCATACTCCTTCAGCCATTGCGGGACGGCGGTGGCGGCAAATTGCGGACGTCGGCTGAAGAACTGAAGAGCAGCATCGCCGTGCGCTGACATCGCGGGACATACGGGCGGGACCACCTTCATTCCGGTTCGGGGAGAGCAGGCATTTGCATCCTCGATCTTTCTGTGGGGCCGGAGAGTAGGCGTGGAAGCGACGGAGGGGCGAAGCGACCAAGGGAGATCATGCCGCCGCGGAGGTGTAGACAACATCAGCGAGATTCCTTGTTCCGTCCTTCCCTCCATGCCTCGATGCCTTCCGGAGGTTCGGCGCATGGTCCCGCAGGCCCACATTGAAACGCTCTGTCACCCATGGCCCTTGAGCCCATTTTTTGTGCGGGATAGAGTCGTAGGGGTGAGATTGTGAAAGGAAAGATGTTCTCTGCGCTGCTTCCGAAGGACGCAGCGAGCACGCTACGCGAGCCATGACGGGCGGATCGGCGGGAGACGAGCACCGGAAGCGTCGACGGTCGTGTGCGACTCGATACCGCTCCGGGCGTGCTGTAATCGCTTTAGCCACGCCGCCCGCCCCACCTGTTGGGGGGCCGGAGCGCAGTCTGGGGCCCCGACGAGCCGGCCGTCATGGCGGTCAGGCGGCCCCAGCCTCGGCGGCACTCACGTCGGAATCAGGCCGAACGATGCATCGATCGTGCGACCTCTTCAGAAGCAACCAAGTCGGCAGATCGGAATCAGAGTCGGCTCGGCGCGATCCACACTCTGAAGACGCAAAGACCTTACCGAAAAAACAGCCCGCGCGGTGAGCCGCGCGGGCTGTGAGAAAGAGTGTATCGGTGCCGTTCCGGGTGGCGTTCGTTCAGCCCGTCAGGCCGTCGAGCGCTTCCTTGAACTGATCCTTCGGCGTCAGGCCGACGAACTTCTTGTGAATTTCGCCGCCCTTGAAGAGGATAACGGTCGGAATCGCGCTGATGCCGTACTGGACGGAGACCTCGCGGTTCGAATCGGTATCCACCTTGCCGACCTTGACCTTGCCGTCATACTCCCCGGCGAGCTCGTCGATCGTCGGAGCGAGCATCTTGCACGGTTGACACCATTCGGCCCAGAAGTCCACCAGAACGGGCACATCGGATTTGATCACTTCTTCTTCGAAGTTGCTGTCGGTCAATTCAAGCACGGTCTGGCTGGCCATTGAGTCGCTCCTCAGGTTTGTTTCCGGGGCTCAGGGTGTTGCACAGGGGTCACGCCCCCCACGCCCCCTCCAAACTACTTTTTTCTCCACGCTCCCCCCCTCAACGCTCCCCCCTACGAAATCATCGTCTCAGACAATAGTAGCCGGAAGTTCGGATTGCTCAACCGCTTTTCGACGCCTCCCGGGCGGCCGCGGCGACGGCAAGGCCCTCCCGGTGCGGCCCAACGTCATGGACGCGGAAGAGCCGGGCCCCACGGCCAAAGGCCAGAACGCTCGCGGCAACCGAGCCCGCGACCCGATCGGCGGGGTTTTCCACGCCCGTCACGCTGCCGAGAAAGCTCTTCCGGCTGGCGGCAACAAGGACCGGGTACCCCGTGTTCACAAATTCGTCCATTCCGTCGAGAAGAGCGAAGTTCTGGGAGACGGACTTTCCGAAACCGAGGCCGGGATCGAGGACGATCGATTCCTTCGCTACGCCGCACGCCTCGGCGACCTGCGCGCGTTCGAGCAGGTAGTCCCGCACCTGGCTCACCACATCCTCGTATTCGGGGGCGTTCCGGTACCGATCACTGTACTCATCCCGATCCGGCGGGCGCAATCGATGCATCAGCACCAAGCCGCATTCGCATTCGGCCGCGATGGCGAAGATTCTCCCGTCTTCCTCCCCGGCGGAGACGTCGTTGATGATCCGCGCTCCCGCCGCCACCGCCCGTTCGGCGACCAGGGGCTGGGTGGTGTCGACCGAGAGGGCCAGCTCGGCGTCTTCCCGAAGGCGCTCCACCACCGGAAGAACGCGCCGCAACTGCTCATCGGCCGGCACGCGCTCCGCGCCCGGCCGGGTCGATTCGCCGCCGATGTCGATGATCGTCGCCCCCTCCCGGGCCATGCGCCGGGCCGCTTCAACCGCAGAGTCGGGTTCGGCGTGGAGCCCGCCATCGGAGAAACTGTCCGGCGTCACGTTGAGAATCCCCATGAGGATCGGCCGATCGAGCGGAACGCGGCGGTCGGGGCCGATCCGCCATGAGTCGCGGGCCGCACCAGTGAGATCCGGGGACGTGGTCAACGGGCGTTCTCCAACTCTCGACGAAGCCGCCCCTGAATCAGCAGATCGGCCAGCATATCCACCCCGGGGCCGAGCGCGGCGGCGGGAAGGATGATGCTCGCGTCGAACCCCCCGGCCGATCGACCCGCGGCCACGGTCAGCGGCGGCGCACCATCATCGAACGCGCGCCAGCGCACCCCGGCACGGGCGGCCGCTTCGCGCAGAAGGGGCCGGTACGGTTCGAGGGCGCGGGCCGGGTTCACGGCAAGGAGAAACTCCACGTGGCGGGGAAACCACGGTTTCATGCTGCGAAGAACGGGATCGGCAGCAAGATCCCGGGTTTCGTCGACCCGCTGCCACCACTCCAGCATGCCGGTGCGGGGCGAGAGGGTCACGAAGGTCCGGCCGCCGTCCCGCTGAAGGACGCCGCGCCATTCGTTCGGATGAAACACCATCGCCAGGAACATCGCACGCGGGGTGGCCGGCCGGTGGTCGAACCGGACGCGATACGCGGCGCGAGGCGCGTCGGCCCCGGACCGGTCCATCTCAAGCGGCACGTGCTCCCCGACCACGCGGGAGACCAGGTCGCGGAAGAACCGTTCGGCCTGATCGGCTTCGCCGCTGTCAATCACCAGCGCGGCGTCCGTCATCGCGCCGGCCCGCCCCTCGGCGAAGGCGGCAAACTGAATTCGCGTGATCGGCCGCCAGGCGTCGGGAAGCATCTCTTCCGGCCATCCGCTCAAATCCGCCGCGAGAACCGCCCGGTAGGGGCGGTTCGGTAGTGAACGCAGTGGCGACTGCCCAAGCGCCGCGACGGGAGTCTCCCGAAGCGCGTGCCCTTTGCTCCACTGGCAGTAACCGGAAACGAAAACGCCCAGCGGGTCGAACTGGATCGCGATCACCGCCTGATCGAACTCCCGGGAGAGCCGCGCGGCCAGTTGCGGCCCAGCTTCGTTCGGCCCAGCTTCGTTTGGCCCAGCCTCGTTCGGGCGCGCCCAGCCCGGCGCCCGCCGCCGCGCGAGCTCGGCCAGTTTCTGGAGAAAGCCCGGCCACGCCCCGGAGCTCGACCAGGTGAGCAGGGTGGTCTCCACGGAATGATCCGCCGGCTGCAGCCGCTCCCGCCAGGTGCGTCGTTGTCGGTCGCGATCTTCCTCCGTCAGGTGCGCGATCTTCTGAAGTGCTGCTTCGCTGTTGCTGAGGAAGACGAAGCTGCCGGCGGCAAGCACGTGGCAGGGGCCGAGCCGGCGGTGTTCCGCCTGCCGCGGCTCTCCGGTATCGAGCTCATTGTCCTCAGGAAGGACGAGGTTGCGAGTGAGAAAGGCGGCGCGGTCGCTCGCCGGAAGAACCAGCAGCCAGCGGAGC
>SLDM01000145.1 GCA_007125255.1 Phycisphaerales bacterium | reverse complement strand
GCACCCGAACGGCCACTTCCCCGGGCCGCGGTCTCATGCGTGCTGCCACAGCGCGTCACGGTGACCGGGATGCGCAATCACACGGACAGTCGACGACCACCGCCCCGGCGCAGATCTCATCCCATTCGACATCACAGCAGAAGAGGTCCAGGTCGCACACGCACTCGCAACACTGGAACTGATTGCATCCAACCCCCCCATGGGCGTCGCAGCACTCGGCGCCGGGCATGCCCGCGATTTCGGAGCAGACCGGATCGCCTTTTCCGCACTCCAGCGACGAGCTCGCCTGGTCTGCGCAAAGCTGATCCCATTCGACATCGCAGCAGAATCGATCCAGCCCGCACACGAACTTGCAGCATTCGGTGTGGTCGCAGCCGGGGGTGGTGTTGGCGGCGAAGCACTCACCCGCGCCGGCCCCGCAGACGCCCGGACACGCGCCCCATGCGTTGAGCAGCGCGAGAAGGTCGCCCACACCGACGCCGGCGCTGCCGGTCAGATCGGCGCACTCGCACGGGCTGCCCGGCTCGATCTCGCCCCAACAATCAAGGACGGCAAGGAGATCGAAGACGTCAACGCTTCCGGTCTCCGTCAGGTCGCCGGCGCACCGTGAACAGGCGGGTCCCGAGGCAGCCGCAGTCGCAGGCGAAGCGAACAGGATCGCGACGGCGGCGAGCAGGACCGCGATCGATCTCATTTGACTCGTTTTCATCGGTGATCTCCCCAGGGCCGACACGTCAGCGATCAGTGCGAATGTGGAGCAATGACTCGTGGACCATCCCAAGTGTCATTCACAGCTGTCATTCACAGCTGTCATGCACACGTGTCGCGATCGCCTCGCAGGCCCTGGATCCAAGTATGCGGCGCAATTGTCTCATGTCAAGACGAGCGCCCGGGGGCCCTGCGGATTCGGGGCGGGTGGCGTGGCGGGCAGTGCGGCCAGAGCGACTCTTCCGGGGAGGCGCGAAGGCCGCGCCGGTTCACCGCAGTGGGCGAGCAGGCGGTGGTCATGCGGATCACGCTGCAGGTCAAGCGCACATCCGCGCCGTCGTGCGACCTGGCCTTGCGAGGGAGAGGGCCAGGTCTCTCCCGGCCGTCGGGGGGGCGGGTCGAGCGACGAAGGACCGTGAACCCGGCGCGCACGTGAGTTAGAATGCCCTGATGTACGGGAGTCTGTTCTATCTTTCTTTGATCGCATTGTTGCTGGGCGTTCTGGTCGCGGCGAGAATCTGGACGGTTCGCGCGCCGGTGAAGCATGTCTCGTGCGGCCGATGCCGGTACACCGTTGCATTCACGCCGAGTGATCATTGTTCGGAATGCGGCGCCGATCTTCTGCGCATCGGCGTCGTGACGCCGGAGATGGGAAGGACGCCACGCCGGCCGCACCGGACGGTGTTCGCGGTGGCGGTCGCGATGGTGCTCACCGCGGGAGCGGCGCTTGCTGCCCTGGCCATCGGATCATTCATCAGTTCACCCCTGCATCTTGTGGAGCGTGGCATTCTCGTCGGCGGGCCCGGCTCCGGGGCGTATCTGACGGCCGAGGTGCGCCTTGACAGCCATCGGCGCGTTCGTGTTCTTGACAGTCATCGGCGCGGCAGTGTTGCGAGCTTTCGCGCGGTCTGTTTTCGCGTGGAACATCACGACGTCACATGGTCAAGGCAGAAGTGCTTTCGGCTTGCCGATCGAGACTTTCACCATGAATGGATCTTCGACGGATCAGCGACGAGTTCAGGAGTGCTCACGCCGACGCCGGACGATCCTCCGGGCCGTTCCTTCATCGTCAAACCGGCGGACGTGCCGATCGAAGCGTTGCAGCAATGGGCCGGCGAGATCGGCCTCGATGTGAACAGCCCGGCGATACGAGGCGAGCTTGAGGATCTGATCCGGGTGGCCACCGAGTTCTTTCATACGGAAGGGACGACTGTCCACAACCTGACCCATTTCAACCCGGCCCAGTTCCAGACCTTCATGAACGTGACTTACGACAGCCCGCCGGAAGCGGGCTATGCCGCTCTTCTGACCGGTGTGCTGGTCGGGCTCGGCTTTGGCGGGTTGATTGTGCGGAGTGTGAAGAAGGAGAAACGGCTCCAGCAGGTTGCGGCGCGGGACTGGCTGGCGTCGCACGATTCGTGAGAGCGTGGCCGTACGTGGCACCTCGCGGGTGCCATGGTCTGAGCGGGCGGAAGGAGCGAAGGCCATGCGGGCACGCGACAGTCATCCGGTTCAAGCTGCATAACAATCGCGCATCCGCGAGGCGTTGCGTCATGCCTCACTGTCGTGAGGTCATGACTCCAGACCACTGCACCCGGCGACGTCACTGATTCACCGGCTGCTCACCACGAAGCGCCGCGCGGGCGGCGTCGATTCGCGACTGCTGCCGGGCCGCCCTGGCTTCCAGCATCTCGCGGTTCTCATGAAACCACTCCGCGAATCGATCGAGCTTGACCGCGACCTCCGGCGATCGATGGCCCATGCGCCGATCAACCACGATCGGCGGATCGGGAACTGTTTCACAAACGGAGAAGGCGTACACCGAGAGTCGATGCCACTGGATTGACTGAGTCATGTCGCGACCCCGTTCAATGTGACTCAGATACCGTTCGCGTCCGGTCTCTTCATCAATCGCCCGCTCCGAGGCAGCGATGATCGCAGCGTAGGGAACGATCGGGCGCGTCGTCTGGTGTGTTCGGCGATGCTTGACGGGAAACGATTTCAACCGATACGCAGCGGCCTCACGAGCACGGGCATGCGGCGAGTGGCGCAACACATCCTCGACCAGCACCGCGCCAAGTTGCGGCGCATGCGGCGTTCGCGGATTGCGCACAAAGCCCATTCGAAAATGCATGATTTCCCACGCGGCCGTTTCCATGACTGGGTCAAGGGCGATCTCGTAGTATGCCGCAAGCACTTCGATAGTTCGAAACCCAAGGTCGGATAGCTTGAGAAAGTGTCTGGCTTCATCATCTGTTGCGCGAGGAAGCTGCAGCGCCATCTCAGTTACCTTCATGCGATGATGCCGAGGCATCCGATGGCTGAGGCTGGACCAAGTAGCATTGAGCGCTCTTTCGACCTGCCACGGCCACGGTGCCGCGACGTGCTCATCCCAGGTCAGCGGATGATCGATAGGTGCCGCGACCGGTTCCCATTCGTGTCCAAGCACATTGATCGGTTCGTCAGGCAGCATCGGTTCAGGACCACCGCCGGGTGCGAAGGCAGCATTGATCGGATACCTACGCACACCCCAGCTATGCGGCTTCAGAGCTTCAATGGCATCGACCAGCCGAGGGACAAACTCCGGCGGAAACACGTCTGTACAGCGATGCGCAGCCGCTTGCCGTTCAAGATACGGCGTCGCAGGGTCGGTCAGGAACTTCCACAGGGCTTCCGGATTCTCGCGCGCCTCTTCAAGAATCGGCAGATGAAGGTCACGGTACCGCTGCCGATGATCGCCATCCTCATGAGCAATGCGCATTCGTTCCGCGAGTTCGGCGTTGAAGAGAGACCCGGAACCGGGCGATACGTCGCCCTTTCCCTCTGAGGCTTCATCATCGCCGGCAACCGCTGATGAAGGAAAGGTGGCAATAATGCACAAGACCATCGCGCCGTGCACGCAACTTGCAATCGACCTCGCGATGCGTGAGCTGTTGCGAGTCGAAGTCAGGGAATATGGTTTCATGTCTGGTGCCCCTCGGGTCAATCATCTGAACGGTTGGCTCATGGTATGTCCAGAGCGCTCATCTGTCTCTCGCCTTCTTTCATTGATCCGTTGCCACAGCCAGCGACCACCCCTCCGTCGCTTCGCCCCTTCGTCGCTCCGTCGCTTTTCTCCCACCTCCATGCTTCGCCCTTCGGGACGAAGCATGGCACCCGGTGCCCTGATGAGCACCCGATGCCCTGTGTCTCATTTCACGGTGGCCGGGTGCCATGCTTCATCGCGCAGCGTAAAGCATGAGGGTTGCGCCTTTCGCGACGCGCGCTTGATGCGGTTCCACCTCTCGATGCCTCGATGCCTGGATCCCTCCCCTTCGTCGCTTCCTCCCTCCGTCGCTCCGTCGCTTTCTCTCCATGCCTCGATGCCTACGTCTCACCGCTGTGCCTCTCTGGCCGTAGCACGCCTCACCACGGCGACCAGCATGTCCCCCAGAACTCGAGCAGCGTCAGAAGGTCGCTGACACCGACGGTCCCGTCGAATGTCAGATCCGCCGGGCACGGGTGCCACGACGGGCAGGGGCTTGCCCAACTCTCAAGCAGCATGACAAGATCAGCGACCCCGACGGTGCCGTCGCCGTTTAGATCACCGAAGCAGAGCGGTGCGTAACAGGCATTGAGGCATTCTTCTTCGGTGCCATGGCGGTTGACATCCGTGCCGCACCATCCCTGCGGCACCGGCGCGCACGTGCCCCAGGTCGGCAGGTAGTACCAGCCGGGATCATCTTCACATTCACCCGGTTGCAGCGGAAGCTGACAGACGCTCGTCTCACCGCCACAGGATGCTTCGCAATCAGCGAGCGTCGGAAAGTTGTTGGCATTCGGATCGCATCCACCCCAGATGAACTGCTCGCATCCTCCCGTCACGGAATTGAAGTGCCAGCGAGGATGTGCCGCCTGGCATGGACCGTAGACGGCCGGCAGTTCACAGATATCCATGCAGGCGTGCTGACACGCTTCGAGTGATTCATAGTTGTTCGCGTTTCCGCCACAACCGCCGTAGGTGAACGGCTCGCAGATGCCGGTTTCGGTGTTGAAGTACCACCGCGGAAAGACGCCATCGCACGGCCCGGCGTCGGGCGGCAGGAGGCATGCCGGTTCATCGCGATCATCGCCTTCGGCCTGAGCCGTCGGCAGTACGACCGCCGCGCCCGCAATCACCAGGGTCATAAGAACGACCATACCCGCCAATTTCATGAAATGCATAGGTCACCTCCACCGCCCGTTGGCTCACCCACCATCTGTTTCAGAATATCTTAAGGCCGGCGATAGGCAAGAGAAATTGCGGGCTTCAGGGTTTCGTGTGGGTGAAGAGCGAGGGTTACACCGAACCTGTCCGTTCACCGAGCCGAGTATCGCTCTGCCCAGCCGAAACGCTTCCACACCCCCGAGTGCCTGCTGGATCCAGAGCCGAGCCCCCTCCTCCCACCCACACAGATTCCCGAAGACCCAGAAAGCGAAAGCGTCCGAGCGAGATATTTCGCCCGGACGCTTGGATTCCATCAGTTTTACTCACGGCAGTAATCATTGCGATTGGCGCCGTCAAAATCGGCCGGACTTGAGACAGCAGCGCTTGAACTGCTTGCCGCTGCCGCAGGGGCAGAGATCATTGCGGCCGAGCTTTTCGAGCAGTTCCTTCTCGCCCATCGGCGTCGTGATGCGTCGGTCGCCGCGCTTGACGCACGTCTCGGACGGATAACCGCGACGGCGCTTGCTCAGCGGCTTCGATTCCTCATGCGACCGTTCGTCAAAAGTAGGCCTCGGCCTCGAAAGCAGCAATGATCGCGCACGTTCTTCGCGCCGCGAACGGTGTCGTTGTGCTGTTGCATGTCGCACCTCCGTATAAAAGTGAAAAGAGCTTGAGTTGCCCGTCAAGCCATGGAGGTACGGTGAGTAGTGTACTGGATAGTTGGGAACCCTTCATCCAGGTGCGATGCGTGAGCTGGTACGGAAGAACCATGGCCTCGCATGGTTTCATCGGCGTTGGTCGTCGGGGCCATTCGGTTCGGGTAGGTCCCTGAGAAGCCGGCGGAACTCCGGCGGGAGCTCATCGAGGTTCCTGTAACTCCGTTCCTCGCCGTCACCATCCCGCACGAAGATTTCGCGGTGTTCCCTGCCGTCTGATCCGGTCACGATCCGCTTCGTGATGGAGCGTTGGTTCATGGTGGCGCGAAATTCCGATGTTGAGCCGGAGCGTGATGCATCCAGAGCTGAGTCGATTGTTTCGCGCAATGCCGGGGGTAACTCATCTCGACTGTTGTACACGCGCACTTCGCCGGTGTTCCGATCGGTGAACGTGATGCGTTCGTCCGTCCTGTGGGTGATGTCCGTTCGGGTCACGGGCGCGTGGTCGCTCAAATGCGCGTGGTGCGGGCCGGACCTGCTGAACATGTCGCCGCACCAATGCGTGAATCGACCAAAGATTCGCCGCAGGAGGGAGGTTCGCTGCACCAGCGTGAGGCAGCGTGCGCAGAAGGGCTCGCCCTCCTCGACGACGGCGTGGCATTTGCGGCAGAAGATCGTGGTCATGGGTTGCTCCTGGATGGAAGCATGTGGCCGCCTGCGATCAAGATCAAGAGCATGAGTAAGAACGGGAACGGAGTCATCTCTGTTTGTACCGAGTCTTGAGGACGGACTCAAGGCGACGGGTCGGTGTGATCAGCGATCGTGGCCTTGTGGGAACAGGAAAAAACCGCGGACCCGTGATCGGGTCCGCGGCATGATCTTGCCTTGATTCGAATTGGCTACGATTACTTCTCGATGCCGAGCTTGGTGCGCCATTCCTTGGCGACGGACTCGGGCAGCGGGATGAAGCCGT
>SLDM01000276.1 GCA_007125255.1 Phycisphaerales bacterium | reverse complement strand
CGTCCCGTGCTCGATGATGTCGTCAATCTGCTGGAGGCGGTCCTGGCAGCCGAGCTCGGCCGCCTGCTCGCTGCAGCGGTCGATGAGCATGCGGGCCATGTCCGGTGCGGGGACCGCGCGCATCGTGTCCGGGTCCACGAAGGTCGCCTCCATGCCCCACCGGGCGGCGTGCCACTTGTTCTGCTTGGCAATCATCGGATGGCAGTCGTAGAGGTACGCGCCGCGATTGATGTTTTCACTGATCGCGGCCACGAGCGACTGGCAGAGTGCAACCAGTCCGAGCGTATGGTGAAGTGACATCGGCATGTCCATGATCCGAATCTCCACCGTGCCGAACTCGGCGTGCGGCCGGACATCCCACCACATCTCACGGATCGAATGAATGAAGTTGGTCTCGATCAGGTGATCCACCAGCCAGACGTACTCGGACCAGTTCCGCATCGGATGCGGAAGACCGGCGGTGGGAAGGGCTTCCATCAGTTTCGAGCGGTAGGAGGCGAGTCCCGTATCGCTGCCGCACCACATGGGGGAGTTGGAGGAGAGCGCGAGCAGCGTCGGGAGGTGCCGCAGGAGGCGATCGCACATCTGGATCGCCTTGTCGCCTGAATCCACGCCGACGTGGACGTGCAGGCCGAAGCACACGAGCCGGCGCGCCACGTGCTGCATGGTGTTCATGAGCCATGCGTACCGCTCTCCGGGGCTGATCACCTGGTCTCGCCACAAGCTGAAGGGGTGTGTGCCGCTCCACACCAGTTCCAGGTTCAGGTCGCGCGCGGCCCCGGTCGCCCAGTTCAGTTTCTCCGACAGATCGCGTTCAACTTCGTCCACCGTGCGGCAGACGCCCGTGTTGATCTCGCAGAAACTGCCCATGAACTCCGGTTTGAATGCGTCGGACCATTTCTCGGGAACGCGGCTGAGGATCTTCTCCACGGAATTGGAAAGCTCCATCGATTCGGAGTCGACGAGTTGCATTTCCAGCTCCACGCCGAGCGTGTACTCCCGGTTTCCGTTGAAACGGTACGACATCGGTATTCTTCTCCGGCGGCGCGTCGTGCGCCTTGCGTTACTTCCGCGATAACTACGCGCGGGGGACCCCGTCGTGCGTCACGAGATCAAGCGTGGTTCGGCAGAGCAGGCGCGCGCCGATCGCGAGCGCCGATTCATCGATGTCAAAGTGGCTGGAGTGAAGCGGGCGACGTCGCCGGGGATCGGACAGTGCCGCACCGAGCCGCACCAGTACGCCGGGGATCAGTTCCTGGTAGAAGGCAAAATCCTCGCCGCCCATGCTCGGCACATCGATCCAGTGAACGTGTTCCGGTCCGAGCATTTCCGCGGCGACGTGCGCCACTCGTCCGACGAGTTCCGGATGATTGTCCGTGGGCGGGCAGGCGAAGGGATACTCGACCGTGATCTCGCAGCCGATGGTCTCCTTCATGCCGCGCACGATCATGTCGAGTTTGTTCTGAACCGCCTGCATGTCGTCGACCCGGGCGCAGCGGATCGTGCCGCTGATAAGCGCTTCGTCGGGGATCGCATTGAACGCTTCGCCGGATTTGATCGACGCGACGGTCACGGCCAGGGGAAAGCGCGTATCGATACTCCGCGGTCCAAGCTGGTAGAGGAGGCTGATCAGGTTCGTGGCGGCGGGAATCGGATCAATCGCTTCGTACGGTCGGGCGGTGTGGCCGCTTCGCCCTTTGATGACGATGCGGAAGATCTTGCATGCCGCGGTGAGCGGTCCGTTGCGCAGTCCGACGATGCCCGGCTCGAGGGCGGGATCAACGTGCAGCGCCAGGATCGCCTTCACCCCGTCGATCGCGTTCTGCTCGATCATCGACCGCGCGCCGGTGGCGGTCTCCTCGGCCGGCTGAAAAATCAGCCGCAGATTCCGGGAAGGCTTGAGGCTGCGGATGGTCTCCGCATGCTCAGAGAGCGTGATCCCCGTGGAAAGCACCATCGTCGAGTGGACATCGTGGCCGCAGGCGTGGCAGAGACCGGCCCGGGTCGACGCGTAGGGAACCTGTTTGTCGTCGTTCACTCGGACGCAATCAAGCTCGGCACGCAGCGCGATGAAGCTGTCGGCCGGTCCGCCGAGATCGATGTCGCACAGCACGCCGGTCCGACCGCGCATGACCCGGGGCTCAAGCCCGGCTTCGCGCAGCGTCTCGGCAATCAGAGCCGTCGTGGCGAACTCCTCGTTGGATGGTTCGGGCGTGGCGTGCAGTCGATGACGGAAGCGGATCATTCGCTCCTGGCGCTGAGCGATCGTCTCATCCAGTGACCTCAGGACGGCGGGGGGATCGATCGGCGCACCGGCAGGATTGCCGTTGACCCCGGAGCGGTCTTTGGATGTCGGTTCGGATCGGGATCGTGCCATGGATCAATCGCTCCAGTCGCGTGGCCCGGCCATGATAGCGGCTCGGATCGGTCGCCGATGCGGCTCCGCGACCCCCGCCTCCTCGGTTCGGAATGGTTGGCATGGCTGGTCTGGCCCGAATGACCGGGCCTGGCCGGCACGGTGAGGCGATGATGACGCCCGCGATCAGGAGGGACGCCGCAGCAGGGCGGCAAAGAGTCCGGGACCTTTGGTGGTCATATCCGGCCGCAGGCGCCGGTAGCGGATGAACTGCAACTCCGCCCGATCGGCCCACCCCTCGACATCGTCGGGGGAGAAGCCCAGGTGATGGTGCCCCATCGTTCGCCGGTATTCGTCCCGGTCGTGGGCGACCATGTCGATGACCAGGGCAACACCATCGGGCTTGAGCGCGCGGCCGATCTCCCGCATGACCTGATTGGGGTTGGGTACGTGATGCATCACCAGCGAGACGACGGCGGCGTTGATCTCTCCGGACTCGATAGGCAGGTCGGTCAGCTCACCTTCGCGGAGGTCCACATTCCTGATGCCATCGACCAGTTTGCCGGTCGCTTCGAGCATGGCCGGTTCCCGGTCGACGGCGATGACCCGGCGCACCAGCGGCGCGAGCAGTTGCACGACGTGTCCGGCTCCGCAGCCGAGATCCGCGACCGTCCAGCGTTCGTCGATGAGATCGAGCAGGGATTCCGCGGTGAAGTGCACCCCGAACAGTTCGCGCCGGAGTTCATCCCACTCTCCGCCGATTCTTCCGAAGAAGTCCTTCCCGTCACCGCGCCGGGCCGCGAGCACTTCACCCAGCCGCGCGTCATCCTCTTCGTAGACCGGGTGATGGCGGAGCTGCTTGAGCGCGACCTCCCAGAGCGATCGCGCATCGGGATGCAGCGCGTCCCGATAGAGCTGGTAGAGACTGGCGGTCCCTTCCTGACGCTTGACCAGCCACCCGCCGCTGTGCAGGAGTTTCAGGTGACGGCTGACGGTGGATTGCGGCATCTGAAGCGCCCGGGCGAGCTCGCCGACGCTCAGCTCGTGTCGATTCAGCAGGCGCAACATGCGCAGCCGCGCCATGTCACTGAGCGTGCTGAGCCGGGAGAGGAGGTTGGGCGTATCCGCATGTTCTGCCATCGGGTGAACATGCGGGTCAGCGGCCGGGTGGAAGGGCCAGGGTCGGACCGGGAATCTCACCCAGCCCGCGAAGGCGTTCGCGGACTTCCCGGTTGCCGGGATCGATGCCGTAGGCCTGTCTCAATCGGCGGACGGCGGTTTCAAGATCACCCAGTTCCTCCGCAAAGCGGGCCGCGGCAAGGTAGGGCTCGGCGCTCTGGCCGTCATCGTGCACGATGGCGGTCTCAAACGCGGTCCGGGCGGAATCCGGATCGCCGAGTTCCATGGCGTACCGTCCGAGCTGCATCCAGGCGCGGGGGGACTGGGTGGACCGGGCTCGCTCCCGCAGAAAGGCGAACAACTCCTCTTCCTTGCCGAGTTGGAACATCGCTTCCGCCAGATCATCGGCAATCTCGTCGTTGCCGGGGCGGAGGGTGTGCGCCACTTCCAGGGCCCGTCGGGCCCGACTGTGATGCTCGATCCTGAGCGCCGACTGGCCGAGGCGATACTGGGCCCGCCAGTCGCCGGGATAGCGGTCCACGATCTCCTGATATTCGTCGATGGCGATGTCGTACTCGCCGCGCTCGTAGTGGAACTCCGCGCGATCACGGATGTGTTCGACCGGCCGCTGCGACTGACAGCCGAGCATGAGCAGGCCCATCAATCCCAGCAGGAGAAGCGAGAGACGGTTCGATGCATTCATCGTTAGGCGGTCCTCACGTCGGCAATGGTGAAAGCCCGCATCATAGCGAAACCGGCCGGGATCGGGTCGGCCCGAGCCGGGGGCGGAGGTCACCCGCTCAGGAATAACGCAGCCAGCGAAGCAACTCCAGCGGGCTCGGCGGCTTGCCGGTCATGAGCACCCCGACCCGGAAAATCCGGGCGCAGAGCCACATCATCACGATCGCGCCGCCCCAGCCGACGACCATGGTGGCCAGAATCTGCACGAACGGCGCCGGCTCGCTGGCCGTGACGCGCATGATCATCACGAACGGGGTGAGGGGGGGGATGAAGCTCGTGACCGTGGCGATCGTTCCGTTGGGGTTCTGGCTCACCGGAATGAACAGAATCCACGGGACCATGAGCAGCAGCATGGCCGGTGTGATCAGTGCGTGCGCTTCCTGCAGGTCGCTGACCGCGCTGCCGATCGAAGCCATCATCGCCGCCACCATCAGGTATGCCATGAAGAAGTAGACGATCAGATAGATGATCTCGACCGGATTGATGATGTTTTCCATCGAGAAGTAGAAGAGCGCGCCGATACCCAGAGCGCCGTAGACCGAGATGGTGAGCAGCCCCACCACGCACTGGCCGATCACCTTCCCGGCCATCAGCTGCATCGGGCTGATCGCGCTGAGCAGGACCTCCATCACGCGGTTGGATTTCTCCTCGATGGTCGTGGTCAGCAGGTAGTTCCCGCTCGCAAAGGCGCAGATCCAGAGCAGCACCATGAACGCAATCGGCAGCATCTTCTGCAATTCCACGCCCGCGGCGGCCTCGCCGACGTCGGTCAGGCGGCGCGTGGCGATTCGCGGTTCGCTCAGCATGGCCCGCATCTCGGCAACATCCAGGTCCTGCTGCATGGCCCGCGCGCGAACCGCGGCCCGCTGCAGCGTGCGCTGAATCGCGCTGATGTGGTCGGGATTGGCCGAGGGCTCTACGTACAGCGTCATGCGGTCGTGATGTTGGCGCGGGTTCAGGACGTCCGCGTCCACGCTCACGACACCGTAAAGCTCCCCCTGGCGGACCCGGTCCTGCAACTGCCCCAGTCTCTCCGGATCGTGATGCGCCTCGAGGGTCATCTCCAGGTGAACCATCCCGCCGAAGGTGCCGCGACCGGCCTCCCCGACGAGTTCGCCCAGGGTCGGTCGCTCGGCCTGGTCGGGGTCGAACTCGATTCCCGCAGCCGGGTAGATCAGACCGGACGGATCGATGATCGCCAGCGTTCCCGAGACCGTGGTTTCCGAGGGGCGCACGACGATCGATCCGACAATCATGCCTCCCCAGATAATCAGGGGAAAGAAGATCGTTCCGAAAATGAAGGCCTTGGTCAGCGCGGTGTGCTTGAACTCACGCCACGCGACGATCATCACCTTCCACATGACTCAACTCCTCACGGGCCCGCTCGGCGGCGGCCTCGCCTTCGCTTTCCATCACCAGACGGACGAACACTTCTTCGAGCGTGATGCGGCGCAGCTCCACCGATCGTACCGGCGCCCGTTTGAGAATCTCGCGCATGATCACCTGCGGGTCGGCATCATTCTCCAGGTGCACCTCGATGCTGCCCGGCGTGTCGCCGGGCGTCGTATCGACTGCGCCCGACAACTCACGCAGCTCAAGGGGCGCATCGG
This sequence comes from Phycisphaerales bacterium, assembly GCA_007125255.1. Classification (GTDB taxonomy): domain Bacteria; phylum Planctomycetota; class Phycisphaerae; order Phycisphaerales; family SM1A02; genus SKZB01. Next base: position 704 of record SLDM01000276.1, on the reverse strand, counting down.
CCAGCGGCCGCACGAGCAGCGTGCGCGGATCGAACCGCCGGGTGATCTCGTCCATCGACACATCGAGCAGCAGCCTGCCGTGATTGATCAGCACGATCCGGTCGCAGAGCAGTTCGGCCTGGTGAAGCACGTGCGTGGAGAAGATGATCGTGCGGCCCTGATCACTCAACTCGCGGATGATGGTGTTGAGCAGGGTTGAGTTCACCGGATCGAGTCCCGAGAAGGGTTCATCCAGGATGAGCACTTCCGGGTCGTTGAGGACCGCCGCGAGGAACTGCACCTTCTGCTGCATGCCCTTGGACAGTTCGTGGCATCGCTTGTGAATCACATCGGGCAGCTTGATGCGGTCGAGCCAGTAGCCGATGCGTCGCTTGAGATCGGTTCCGCGGAGCCCCTTGAGTCGCCCGATGTAGAGGAGATACTCGCCGACGCGCATCTTGCGGTAGATGCCGCGTTCTTCGGGCAGGTAGCCGATGCGATCCTTGGCGGCCAGCGCCGATCCGCCCAGCACGCGCACCGTCCCCTGGTCGGGATAGATGATCGACATGATCATGCGGATGGTCGTGCTCTTGCCCGCGCCGTTCGGGCCGAGAAAGCCGCAAAGGCTGCCGGCGGGAATGGACAGCGAGACGTCGTCAACGGCGTTCTTCGTACCGAAGGTCTTGGTGACCGACTCGAGTTGCACCGTGGGATCCGGGGACATG